>CAYUVJ010000182.1:0-5409 GCA_964447955.1 uncultured Gemmatimonadota bacterium | reverse complement strand
GGGGGAGGCCGAGGCCAGGACGAGCTCAGAACGCATAGAGCACCCCCAGGTGCCATTGCCGCAGCGGCAGGCGGTAACCGGGGGTGTCCCGCTCGGTGGCCGAGCGATTGAGCCGCCAGCCGTAGTCGAACCGGATCGGTCCGATCGGGGTGTCCAGGAAGATGCCCGCCCCGGCGGTCAGGGCCAGACGGGTATCCACCTCATCCAGGTCGGCCCAGACGTTCCCGGCGTCGAAGAAAACCAACATTCCGAGCGGACCCAGGATGCGGGGGCGACGAACCCCCACGTTGAGCAGGGCCATCGCCTGCCCCCCCCGGGGGCTGTACCGGACCGCCCCGGCGGAGTCGATGACCGCGGTCACCGGCCCCAGCAGCCGCTCATCGAAACCCCGTACCGAATAGGCGCCGCCCAGGAAGAAGCGGTCGAAGATGGGGACCTCGTCGGTCGGTCCCAGCGGCAGTGCCGCTCCGAACCGCACCCGGGTGGCCAGGATGGTGTGCAGTCCGGTGGGCTGGTAGCGGGCCCAGCTGAAGGAGATCAGACTGTACTGTGGGCCGCCCAGTCCCAGCAGGCCGTAGAGGGAGCCGGAAAGCCGGCTCAGACTTCCCTGGTTCGGGGAGAGGATGTTGTCCCGGCTGTCCCGTTCGATGTCCCCGGTCACCCCGCGCAGAGCGTCCCGCCCCGAGAAGGCCTCGATGGGGATCTGGGTATTGATCAGCCGGTAACTGAAGTTGATCCAGCCCCGGGTACGCGGGGTGAACTCCCGCCGCCAGCCGATCTCGCTGACGATCTCCTGGACCTGGTATTCCTGGTACGACTGCGGCCTCAGCGTGAAGGATGCGGTCAGGGGGGTGCGAGCCCCCCAGAACCAGGGCTCGATGTAGCGCAGCCCCAGTTCCCGGCGGACCTGGCTCCAGCGGGTGATGATCTGGAAGTCGGCCGAGGCGGTCAGCTGGAGGGCCCGTCCGGTACCGTAAAGGTTGCGGTGCCCCCATTCGGCCGAACCGCGCAGGCTCAGGTCGAACTGTTCCTGCTGGTCACTCACCACACCGATACCGGTCCCCACATACCGGCGGGGGGATTCACTCACCGTCACCAGCACATTGGCCAGGGTGGAGTCGGGGGAGATCTCCCCCACCGTCACGTTCACGGTACGGAAGATGCCGGTGGCGTAGAGCCAACGCTGGCTCTCCCGGCGCTCGGTTTCGGTCATCCGGTCGCCCGGTTCGAGGGTGACCTCCCGGGAGATGACGAAGCCCTTGGTGTCACGGTTCCCTTCGATCCGTACCCCGCCGACCCGGACTTCGGGGCCCTCGGTGACCCGGAAGACGACCGGGGCCGTGCCGTTCAAGGTATCGCGCTGGCCGATGGTCGGTTCCACCCCGGCGAAGTAACGGCCTTCGGTCCGGTAGCGCTGGATGATGGCCTCAGCCCCCGCTCGGATCGCCGCCTCGCTGACGGGGTCCCCCCGCTCGGGACGCAGACGGGCGCCTCGTGCCCGACGCAGCACGGCCAGCAGGGCTTCGTCGGTGAAGAGCCGGTTCCCTTCGAGCCGGACATGGGAAAGCGTGGTCAGGGACCCTTCGGTGATGCGGAAGCGGACCATCAGTTCCTCACCGGAGAGCTGCTCGACCTCGTGCTCGACCCGCACCTGGAGATACCCCCGGTTGCGGTAGAAGGCGCGCAGATAGGTCACATCCCGCCCCAGCACCAGATAGTTGAAGCGGGGTTTACTCCCCAGGATGGGTCGCAGCAGAATGAAATTGGCGGGATTGTCCACGTTCACCACCCGCCGGAGCTGCCGGTCGCTGAAGGCCTCATTCCCCTCGAAAACCGCTTCCCGGACCTTCCGCTGCGCCAGCGCCTCGGTGGGCAGGGAGGCCAGCAGCAGCAGCGGCAGCAGGGGCCGGAGCCGGCGGATCAGTACTCGATACGCCATTTCAGTTCCAGGATATAGCGCCGATAGCGGAAGTCCCGGGTCGCACTGAGCCGGAAACTGCGATTCAGCCGGTATTCCACCGCGATGTCGCCGAATCCGGTGGTGGTCCCTCCGAATTCGTAGGAAGTACGAAGGTAGTACTGGCTGCCGAGATACTTGCCGACCGAGATCTGGGTGTTCTGACCACCCAGCCCCGGCAATCCCTCCATCTCGAAGGTGTCCACTCCCAGAGCACGGCCGAACTGGTTGCCTACCGCCGATTCGATGAAGTTGGTGGCCCACTCGGTCATCCCACCGGTCGGCCGCCCGCCGGCCACATCCACGGGCAGCAGCAGCAACAGGATATCCCCCTGGCTCTGCAGGTCGGCACTGCTCGAACTGAGGCTGGTGACCGGCTCCTGCAGGGTGCCGGTGATGAGGATACGGACCTCGGTGTCCTCGATCTGGGTGCTCAGTTCGACGTCCAGGTTGGGATTGATCTCCTCGATGGTCCCGAAGGTGATGTTCCCCCGGTCGATGCTCCAGCGACGGTTGTACGCATAGACCATGTCCCGTCCGGAGACGGTCTCAAGCGAGCCCAGCAGGTAGAGCGGTCCAGGTGGGTCCTGACGCACGATCAGGTCCCCCCGCAGTTCCACATTCAGACTCTCGTCGAAAGTGATCCCCTCACCGATGACCCTTAGACCGCCGGGCACGTTGACGTCCACGTTGATGGGGAAGCCTCCCCCTTCTTCAGCCTGCTCGACCGTCCCGGTTGCCTCGCTTCCGGCCAGCCGGGTGGCGAATCCGACGTCC
This sequence comes from uncultured Gemmatimonadota bacterium, assembly GCA_964447955.1. GTDB lineage: Bacteria > Blakebacterota > Blakebacteria > Blakebacterales > CAYUVJ01 > CAYUVJ01. The sequence continues at coordinate 2,675 of CAYUVJ010000182.1, read as the reverse complement.
ATCAGGCCCTGAGGTACCTCGATACGGCCGGTCAGGCCGGGACGTTCGGCCCCCGCCCGGGTGTCGAGCCGCAGGTCGAGGTCGGCCACCACCGCCATACTGCCGGTGGGGTCGCTCAGCCCCAGGGTAGTGCCCGTCAGAGTGAGCACGATCTCCGGCCCGTCCGCTCCACCCAGCACCACCTCACCGGAGGCATGGAAATCCCCACGGGGCACCGGAGCACCGGCCACCAGCCGCCAGGCCCAGCGGAACGGGGTGGCCACGTAGTAGAGCAGATTGCGGCGGGCCGGCAAGGAGGTGGGGAGCCGGCCGCTGATATCCACGATCCGCGCCCGTCCCCCCTCCAGATGGACCTCCCCCTTCAGCTCCTGGATGGTCTGTCCCAGCGTGGCCGGCTTCAGAGATCCGTCCCGGAACTTGATCGTACCGCTCATCTCGGGTTCCCGGACGCTCCCCTGCAGGCGCACATCGGCGGTGAGCCGGCCGGTCATCGTCTCGACCTGGTCGGTCAGGGAACGTACGAAAGTGGCCGGGTCACCCGAGGCGTTCAGCCGTCCCTCCAGGGGACCGGTGGTGTCGATCTCAGCCAGGAAGGGATCGAACGAGAGTCGGAAGGGGAGTCCGGCCTGGAAGCGGGCTTCGAAACCCGACGCCAGGAGAAGACCCTCCTCGACGATCAGTCGCTGTCCGTCGTAGCGGACCCGGGAGCGGATATCCTCGGCCCGCAGGGAATCGAAGCGGCTCCCGGTCAGCCGGACCTCTCCATCCAGACGCGGTTGGGCGAAGGAGCCCCGGGCGGCCAGTGTGCCGTCCACCGTCCCGGTTACCAGGTGTCCGGACAGATAGCGCCCGAAAGGCACCATATCCAGCGACGATATGACGGTGTCCAGGACCAGCAGGCCCTCGGCCTCGGCCGCCTGGGCGCCCGGCAGATGAAGCTGCCCCGACGCGTTCACGCGCTCCGGCCCGCGACCTTCCAGCTCCAGTCGCTCCACCTCTACGATGCCCTGCCGGTAACTCCCGTCCAGGGAGAGGAGCTGGTATTGGTGGCCCGACCAGGCCGGGTCCCGTACCTGTACCTGGACCTGCATCGCCTCGACGTGCGTGGCGATGACCGCCTCCATGCTGCCGGCGAAGATCCCGGCGATCCCTCCCGGCAAGTCCAGGGAGCGGGCGAAGGGACCGACGTCCAGGTCGTCGAAGGTACCGCGCACCGTCACCACCTGGAGTGCGTCCCGCCCTCCCTCGAACCGGGCCAGCCCATCGGCCGCCCGGCCGGCGACGACGAAGTGGGCGATCCCGGAGGCGGGGAAGAAGGTGATCCCGCCGCCCAGCCCCCGTACCGCCAGTTCCCGATGGTCGATATAGCCGTCCTCGAAGGTGGCGGCGATGCTGTCCTGACCGACCATGATGTTGCCCTGGAGGAAGGCCTCCCCTTGGGACCAGCGGCCACGGAGCTGTTCCAGCACGACCCGGTCCCCGGCGACCCGACCGGTCAGACTGGCCCGGGGAAGGTCGAAGTCCGGGTCGAGATGCAGCGAATCGAGGTCGGCGGTGAAGGTCCCCCGTCTCCGCCCCAGGACCTCCTGCACATCCAGACGGAAGACGGTGGACTCGATCCAGAGACCCTGTCGGGCCAGTTTCCGCAGGTAGAGATCCCCCCTCAGGTCGGGATCGCGGGCCCGACCGGTCAGGGCCAGGTTGAGGTCGGTGCTCCCCCCTTCGAAGGCGAGTCCGGCCAGCCGGGTGGGGAGCGAGGGTTCCCAGGTCCCTCCGGTCAGCACCAGGTCGATGCGGTCCTCGGTCAGGTCGATGAGCCCTTCGGCCCGAACCTCAAACCCGTCTCCGTCCACGGCCAGCGGGCTGGTCAGCTGGATCCGTCCGGAGGCGGTCTCGACCTCGATCTGGAGACTATCGGCGTGCACCTCGGCCGGCAGGCCGGTGGTCCGGATCCCCCGGGCCCGGAGCAGCAGCGCCCCGCCCTCCTGGAGTGGGTCGTAGCCCATCGTCCAGGCGTCCAGTTCCAGGCCGGCCAGCCGCACCGGCAGGTGGGCCGGTCCCAGGTCGAGTCGGAGCGAATCGGCCCGCACGGTCGCTTCGCCCGCCCCCGTCGAAGTCTGCAGCCGCAGCTGAGCCGTGAGGCCGTCCACCAGCGGCCCTTGCGCCTGCAGCCCGACCGTCACGAATTCGTCGACGAAGCTCCCCTCCAGGGTCGCGCTCTCGATGGTGACACCACCCAGGACCCCGCTGGCCCGGACCTGCCATTCGGGCCGCCAGGGGGGTTCGCTGAGCCGCCCCCGCAGCCGCAGAGGCCCATGACCGGCCCACTCCCCACCCAGTACCGGCCACCATTCGGAGATGTCGTTGCTCTGCAGGTCGAGCCGCAGCACTCCGGGGACCGTTTCGTCCAGGGTGAGAGCCCCGCTGGCCGTCAGTCGGCTCCCCGGGGTCCGGGCCTCGACGCCGATGAACCAGAGCCGGCCGCCACTCACCGCCAGCCGGCCGTGCAGGTCCTCGACCTCCAGGCCCCAGTCGTCCAGCACCCCCTGGATCCGTTCCCCCTCGATCTCCACCCCACCCCCGCCACTGATGCGCACCCCGCCACGGAAATGGATGCCGGAAACCGCCCGGACCAGCCCCTGGTCGGCGATGCGGACCGTTCCGTCGCGCAGGAT
>CAYUVJ010000181.1:0-5429 GCA_964447955.1 uncultured Gemmatimonadota bacterium | reverse complement strand
GCCGACTTCATGAAGGTCTGGCACAAGATCAAGCACGCCCACGACTCGGGCGAGGTCGTCATCGGGCGGCCGAGCAAGCGGATCAAGGGCGGTCTGATGGTCGACCTGATGGGGGTCTCGGCCTTCCTCCCCGGCTCCCAGGTAGCGCTGCGGCAGGTCCGGGACTTCGACCAGTACATCGAAAAGGACATCCGCCTGCGGATCATCAAGATCAACAAGAACCGCCGCAATATCGTGGTGAGCCGGCGGATGGTGCTGGAAGAAGAACGCGCCCGGATGCGCGAAGAGGTCCTCCAGAACCTGCAGAAGGGCCAGATTCGCGAGGGGACGGTCAAGAACATCACCGACTTCGGCGCCTTCATCGACCTGGGCGGAGTGGACGGCCTGCTCCACATCACCGACATGTCGTGGGGTCGGGTCAGCCACCCCAGCGAGATCGTCAACATCAGCGATGTGGTCCAGGTCAAGGTGCTCGACTTCAACGAGGCCAAGGACCGGATCAGTCTGGGCCTCAAGCAGCTCCAGCCTTACCCCTGGCGGGGTGTCGACGAGCGCTACCCGATCGGCGCCAAGGTCATGGGCAAAGTGGTCTCCATCACCGATTACGGGGCCTTCGTGGAGCTGGAGGAGGGGATCGAAGGGCTGGTCCACATCAGCGAGATGTCGTGGACCCAGCACATCCGGCATCCTTCCAAGCTGGTCACGATCGGTGACGAGATCGAGGTCGTGGTCCTGCGCGTCAACCCCGAGGACGAGAAGATCTCGCTCGGTCTCAAGCAGACCGAACCCGACCCGTGGGAGACCCTCGAGGTCCGTTTCCCGGTCGGCACCAAGCTGGATGGGAAGGTCCGCAACCTGACCAACTACGGCGCCTTCGTGGAGATCGAGCCGGGCATCGACGGACTGGTCCACATCAGCGACCTCTCGTGGACCCGCCGTATCCGGCACCCCAGCGAGATGCTGAACAAGATCGACGAGATCGCGGTCGTCTTCCTGAGCATCGACCGCGACCAGCGCCGGATCTCGCTCGGCCACAAACAGACCAAGAACAATCCCTGGGACGACATGGCCGACCAGTATCCCCTGGGGACCGAGACCAAGGGGAAACTGGTCCGGTTCATCGACAAGGGGGTCATCGTCGACCTGGGCGACGAGGTCGAGGGTTTCGTGCCGCTCCAGCACATGGGACGGGACGACATCGAGAGCGCCGAGGAGGCCTTCAAGGAAGGGGACGATCTGCCGCTCACGGTGATCGAGTTCGATAAGTCGGGACGCAAGATCGTCCTATCGATCACCGAGTACTTCAAGAGCAAGGACAAGTCCGAGCAGGAAGCCTTCCTCAAGCAGCATGAGAAGCGCGAGATCACCCTGGCCGACCACGCCGGCGGCGAGGGCCTGGCGGGACTGCGGCGACAGCTCATCGATGCCAAGGATGCCGAGGAGGCGGAGCCGGAGGACACCGAAGAACCTGAAGCCGAAGAGACGGTCGAAGCGGAAGCCGCCGAGGAACCAGAGGCCGAAGAGACGGTCGAGGCGGAAGCCAGCGAGGAAGTAGAGACCGAAGAGACCGTCGAGGTGGAAGTAACCGAGGCAGTAGAGGTCGAAGAGACCGTCGAGGTGGAAGCCACCGAGGAACCAGAGGCCGAAGAGACGGTCGAGGTGGAAGCCGCCGAGGAGGAAGTTACCGAGGCAGTAGAGGTCGAAGAGACCGTCGAGGTGGAAGCCGCCGAGGACGTAGCGGCCGAAGAGGCCGTCGAGGCCACGGAAGCCGAAGCTGCGGAAGAGGACAAGGCCTCCTGAGCCCTGCCGAGAGAGGTGAGACAGTACGGAGAGGCCCCGTCCGGCACGAGATCGGACGGGGCCTGTCCATGACGGGACCATGCCGACCGAGTTCTTGAACACCCCGCTGCCGGGTCTCAGCCGGGGCGCCGTCAAAGCGCCCACGGCCTATATCGAGACCTACGGCTGCCAGATGAACGTCAGCGATTCCGAGGTGGTGGCCGGTATCCTGCGTCGGGCCGGATGCCGGATCGTCGACCGGCCCGAAGGGGCCGACCTCATCCTGCTCAATACCTGCGCGGTGCGGGAGAAAGCCGAGGTGCGCATCGTGGGGCGGGTCGGTCAACTGGCCTCCCTCAAGAAGCGCCACCCGGTCCGGATCGGCATCCTGGGCTGCATGGCCCAGCACCTGCGGGACGACCTCTGGGACCAGGTCCCGCACGTCGACTTCATCCTGGGGCCCGATGCCTACCGCCGTCTCCCCGAGGTACTCGACCTGGCCCCCGGCCAGCGCCTCTTGCTCTGCCAGCTCGACCGTACCGAACTCTACGAGGGACTGCCGCCGATCCGTCCCGACGGGGCGCCGACCGCCTTCGTGACCGTCATGCGCGGCTGCAACCGGATGTGCACCTTCTGCGTGGTACCGATGACCCGGGGACGGGAGCGCTGCCGCCCGGTCGACGACATCGTGCGCGAGGTGGACGGCCTGGTCGCCGCCGGAGTGCGCGAGGTGACCCTGCTGGGCCAGACGGTGAATGCCTGGCAACACGACGGATTGAGCTTCGGAGGCCTGCTGCGCCGGGTCTCGGAGACCGGCATCGACCGCATCCGGTTCACCTCGCCCCATCCCGTCTATTATCGGGAGGACGAACTCGAGGCCATCGCCGACTGCCCGAACGTCTGCGAGTGGGTCCACCTGCCCCTGCAGTCGGGCAGTGACGCACTGCTGGAACGGATGGCTCGCGGCTATTCCCGCCGGGAGTACCTCGACCTGGTCGCCCGCCTGCGGACCCGCGTGTCCGATGTCACACTGACCACCGACCTTATCGTCGGTTTCCCCGGCGAGACCGAGATCCACTTCGAAGAGACCCTCGAGGTCATGGCGGAGGTGGCCTTCGACTCCGCCTACATGTTCAAGTATTCTCCCCGGGAGGGGACCCGGGCCCACCGGGAGTTCCCGGACGATGTCCCCGAGGAGACCAAACAGGCCCGCCTGGAGCGGGTCATCGAGCTTCAGACCCGGCTCACGCGGGCCTCCCATGAGGCCATGGTCGGCCGGGACTACGAACTGCTGGTGACCGAGCCGGGTACCCGGGGGCCGGACCAGTGGCTGGGGCGGACCCGGGGGAACAAGGCGGTCATCGTGGCGTCCGAAGAGGATATGACGGGCCGCCTCGTCACCGCCCGGATCGAGGATGTGGGATCCTGGACCCTGCGGGGCCGGATCCTCCGGATCGCCGAATTGGGACCTTAACGAGGGAGAGACTCGATGTGGATGGTGCGTTGGATCGTGGTGGCCGTGCTGCTGATTATCCTGCTCGGCTTCTCCCTGCTCAACCTCGACCAGAAGGTCGACGTCAACCTGGTCTTCGCGTACTTCGCTGACGTCCCCCTCCTGCTGGTGCTCTTCGAGTCCTTCATCGCCGGGATGCTGGTCTGGTTCGCCGTCTCGTTCGTGACCGTGGCCGGGATGCAGCGCCAGCTGCGTGCCCTGCGCAAGGAACGGGACCGCCTGTTCCAGCAGGTTCCCGATGAGGGGACCTCGCCCGCTCCCCCCGTGACCGGGCAGCAGAGGACGGGTTCGGTCCCGGGCTGGGAGGATAAAGAGGAAGGACCCGATGCCGGTTTCTGAACACCGGTATCGGTCCCTGAGATACCCTCCCACAGTCCGGTGGGACCGGCGCCTTCGGGGCCGCGTGCTGCTGGTGCTGGTCCTGACGGCCCTTGGGCTGACGGTCCGGCCGGCCGCCGCCCAGGAACCCCCGCCGGTCCAGGCGGTCATCCCCTCGATGGACGCCGCCCGCGAACTCTACGACCGCGGGCGCTTCAGCGAGGCCCGAACCATGCTGGATGCTCTCATCCAGGCCCGCAACGCCGACGCCGAGGTCTACTACTACCGCGGGCTGGTGGAGCCCGACGCGGAACGGGCGGCCGAAGCCTGGTTCGGCGAGGTTTCCCGGCGCTGGCCGGGGAGCGAGTGGGGGGACCGGGCGCTCTTCCAGATCGCCAACTTCCGCTACGCCATGGGTTACTACATCACCGCCCGCGACCTCTTCGGGAGCATCGCCCGGCGCCGGTCGGGCACCCCCCTGGGCGAGGAAGCCCGTTACTGGCGCGGGATGACCTGGACCCACGACGCCACCGCCGCCGACAGCCTGCACATCGGGCTCCGATACATCCGGCAGGTGATCGGGGCCACCACCAGTCCGGCCGTGCTGGGCAAGGCACTCCTCTCAGCCGGCGAACTCAGTCTTCAGGTCGGACAGCCCGATTCGGCCCTGGTCTACGCCGGCCAGGTCATCGAGGCCCCCTATCTGGAGGACTTCCTCCCCCGCGCCCTGGCCGTCCAGGCCGAGGCCTGGGAGGAGATGGGGGACCGGGAGCAGGCCCGCAGTCTCTGGAGCCTGATCGCCGGCCGGTACGGCGAGACCTGGGAGGGCCGCCAGGCCGTGGCCTGGCTGGCGCAGCAGCGGGAGACAGCCGTCCAGGCCCGACTCGACACCCTGCAGGCGGCAGGAGGGAGCCTCTTCGCCCCCGGCGGGACCGGGAGCGGTCTGTGGACCGTGCAGGTGGGTGCCTTCAGCGACCTGGCCGCCGCCACCCGGGTGGTCATGACCCTCACCCAGAAGGGCTATCAGGCCTGGCATACCAGCAAGCGGGTGGAGGGTCGTCTGCTGGTCGCCGTCCAGGTCGGCCGGTTCGAGACCCGGGCCGAGGCGGTCGCCTTCGGTCAGGCCATGGTCGAACGGGGGGACATCACCGAGTTCTTCCCGGTCCACAACCCCTGAGGCACGAGGCAGTCCCATGGCCAAGGCCTCCACACCCCTCATGCAGCAGTACCTGCGGATCAAGTCGGAGCACCCCGACGAGATCCTCCTCTTCCGACTGGGCGATTTCTACGAGACCTTCTTCGAGGACGCGCGGCGGACCGCCAAGGCCCTCGACATCGTCCTGACCAGCCGCAACGCCGGCGACGGGGAACAGGCCATCCCCCTGGCCGGTTTCCCCGCCCACAGCGCCGACGGCTACATCAGCCGCCTCCTGCGGGCCGGATACAGGGTGGCCGTGTGCGAACAGGTCGAGGACCCCAGGCAGGCCAAGGGGCTGGTCAAGCGCGAGGTCATCGAGGTCCTCTCCACCGGCACCGCCCTGGCCGAGGGCTATCTGGAGGGGGACCGCAACAACTGGCTCATGGCGGTGCTGCCCCCGGACGAGGAGGAGGGATCCTGGGGGCTGGCCGTGGCCGATGTGTCCACCGGCGAGTTCCTGGTCACCGAGATCCCGCGCGCCCAGCTCCGCGACGAACTCCAGCGCTGGGATCCGGCCGAACTGCTCCTGCCCCAGGAGACTCCGTCCGGGAGCGAGGGGTTGCTGGGGGCGGGCGAGCGGACCCTCACCCGGCTTGAAGGTTCCCGCTTCAGCACCGACCT
>CAYUVJ010000180.1:0-5443 GCA_964447955.1 uncultured Gemmatimonadota bacterium | reverse complement strand
GGGGCAACCCTCATCGGATATGAGATCGTCCGGGATGCCGAGGGGGAACTGCCCATCCTCTACCCCTTCAGCGAGATGGCCGGGCAGATGGTCGTGCCGCTGGCCTCCTACCATTTGCAGACCGAAGCCGGCGGCCGGGGCATCCTGCTCGGCAACCTCCCCGGTGTAGCCCCACCCACCATCCTCATCCTCGGCGCCGGCACCGTCGGCCGGGCGACCGCCCGCCAGGCCGTCTGTACCGGCTCGCACGTGGTGGTGCTGGACGAGGACATGGGCAAGCTCCGGGATCTGAACCACGAACTCCCGGGACGGGTGATCACCCTGCTGGCGACCCCCGACCGATTGACCCAATACACGGCCATCGCCGACGTGATCGTCGGAGCCATACTGATCCCCGGCGCCCGAGCCCCTTATCTCATCACCGAGGAGATGGTCAAGAAGATGAAGCGCGGCAGCCTGATCCTGGACATCGCCATCGACCAGGGGGGATGCGCCGAGACCAGCCGTCCGACCACGCTGACCGACCCGACCTACACGGTCCACAGCGTGATCCACTACTGCGTACCCAACCTCACCGCCAACATACCGCGCACCGCCTCACGGGCCCTTTCCAACGCCGCCCTGCCCTACGTCTCCTCGCTGGCCGCCCGCGGTCTGGACGACGCCCTGCGCGAGGACCCCGGACTGGCGGCCGGTGTCTACATGTACCGCGGGAAAGTGGTCGAGCACAGTATTGAAGGCGTCGAGGCTTCGTCCGAACCGCTGCAGCGGATCCTGGAAGAGGATTGACATCATGAACTGGATAGACGACTACCGATCGAAGCTCCGCAGCGCCGCGGAAGCCGTCCAGGTCATCCAGAGCGGAGACCGGGTCTACTACGGCGGGAACGCCGCGATCCCACAGGCGCTGGTCCGTGCGCTGGCCGACCGTTCGGGAGACCTGGAAGGGGTCCAGGTCAACCATGTGCTCCTGCTGGGTGACGACCCACTTTCGGCCCCCGGCATGGAGAAACACTTCCGCCACAACTCCCTCTTCGTGGGACCGGCCGACCGGGCCGCGGTCAACGACGGACGGGCCGACTATGTGCCTATCTTCCTGCACCAGATCCCGCGACTCTTCTATGAGCATATCGTACCGCTCGATGTGGCCATGGTGATGGTCTCCCCCCCCGACGAGCACGGATTCATGTCTCTGGGGGTGGAGACCCTGGCCTCCTCGGCCGCCTGCCAGATGGCCGACAAGGTCATCCTGCAGGTCAACGAGAAGATGCCGCGGGTGCTGGGTGACTCCTTCATCCATGCCGGACGGGCCACCGCCATCGTGGAGAGTTCCGAGGCCCTGCCGGAACTGCATGCCAAGGATGCGAGTGCGGTCGAACTCTCGATCGGGAAACACATCGCCGGTCTGATCGAACCGGGCATGACGATCCAGATGGGTATCGGCGGTATCCCCGACGCGGTCTGGACCTCGCTGGAGGGGCCTCTCGACCTGGGTATCCACACCGAGATGATCTCCGACGGGGCCATGCAGGCAATCGAACGCGGTGTAGTCAGCGGCCGCCACAAGAGCCTCCACCGTGGCAAGGTGATCATCACCTTCGCCCTGGGGACCGAGCGGCTCTACGACTTCCTGGACAACAATCCGCTCATCGAGTCCCACCCGGTGGACTATGTAAACGACCCGTTCGTGGTGAGCCAGAACGACAACATGCTGGCCATCAACTCAGCCATCGAGGTCGACCTGACCGGTCAGGTCTGTTCGGATTCCATCGGGCCGTACATCTACTCCGGCTTCGGCGGCCAGGTCGACTTCATCCGGGGAGCAGCCAAATCGAAGGGCGGCAAACCGATCATCGCCCTGCCGGCCACGGCCAAGAGCGACACCATGACCCGGATCGTCCCCTATCTGAAGGAAGGGGCCGGGGTGGTGACCAGTCGGGCCGACGTCCACTACGTGGTGACCGAGTTCGGGGTGGTCAACCTCTTCGGCAAGAACCTCTGGGAACGGGCCGAGGCGCTCATAGAGATCGCCCATCCCGACTTCCAGGAGGACCTGCTCAAGGCGGCCAAGGAGCGCAAGCTGCTGCCCTGATGGATCGGGAGCGGGAGGCTCCAGGTCCCAGAGACGGACCGTATCCGAGCTATCGAGGGCCGCCCCTTCGGGCGGCCCTCGGTCGCTTAATCCCAGAACGGTCGGACCTTTTCCTGCGTATACTCATCTGAGACCGGGGAGCGCCACCGACGGCCGGAGTGCTGCGTATGCGGGAACACATCTCACAAAGCTTCCGCAGGCTCCTGCGGGACCGTGGGTTCACGGCCACCGCCCTGCTCACCCTCATGCTCTGCATCGGCGCCAACAGCGCCGTCTTCAGCGCTCTCAACACCCTCATCCTCCGTCCCATGCCCTTCCCCGACCCCGAACGGCTGGTCATCCTCTTCAATTGCTATCCGCTGGCCGGGAGCGAACGGAGCCTCAACTCGGTACCCGATTACCTGGCCCGGCGCGAGCAGGTCGATGTGTTCGAAGAGACCGCCGCCATGTTCTACAGCGGGGTGACCCTCAGCGGCGAGGAACGGCCGGAACGCATCTTCTGCATCCGCATCACCCCGTCCCTCCTCCCGGTTCTCCAGACCGAGCCCGCCCTGGGGCGCAACTTCACCCCCGAGGAAGCCGAGCCCGACGCCGCCCCGGTCGTCCTTCTCGGTCACACCTTCTGGCGCGACCGGATGGGATCGGATCCCGCTGTCGTCGGACGTCAGCTGGTCCTGGATGGTCGATCCACCACGGTGGTCGGCGTCCTGCCGGAGAACTTCCTCTTCCTCGACGAATGGCCGGCCCAGCTCTACCTCCCCGTCGTCATCCCGGAGTCGGCCCGCGGGATCGAGAACCTGCATTCGAACTCCATGGGGATGATGGCCCGACTGCGCTCCGACCTCCCGGTCGAGAAGGCCCGGGCCCTGGCGGTCGAGCAGGTCGCCGCGGTCAACGAACGGCTGCTCGATGCCTGGCCGGTCCCCGGCGGCAGAGAGCGGATCGAGGCGACCGGTTTCCATACCCTGGTCGAGGACCTGAAGGAGTCTTTCCAGCGGGAACGTCGGCCGGTACTGACCATACTGATGGGAGGGGTCGTCCTGGTGCTGTTGATCGGCTGCGTCAACATCGCCCATCTAAAAATGACTCGTCTCAACCTGCGTCGCCAGGAACTGGCCACCCGTATGGCCCTGGGGGCAGACCGCCGGAAGCTCTACCAGGAGATGCTGGGGGAGAGTCTGCTCCTGGCCGGGGTCGGAGGACTGCTCAGCCTACCGGTGACCCTGGTCGGTATCCGCCTGATGACACTTGTTCGGGTGGACGAACTCCCCTTCGGCGGATTCATCGGACTCGGTGTGGAGGTGATCGGTTTCACCTTACTGGTGACCCTGGCCGCCGCAGTGATCTTCGGCACCATTCCGGTCTTCCAGCTCCTGCGGATCGATCTGCACACGGTCTTCCGCTTCGATGGACGCACGGTCACCTCCGGTCACGGCACGATGCGGTACCGCAGCGTGCTCTCGGTCACCCAGGTGGCCCTGGCCTTCATCCTCATGATGGGCGCCGGCCTGCTGCTGACCAGCCTGCGGGAGGTCACCCGGCAGGATCCGGGGATAGAGGATCCGGCCTCGATCCTGAACGGGTTCATCGCCCTGCCGCGTGATCGCTATCAGGCCGAGGAGGACCGACGGAAGCTGGCCGACGAGCTGCTGGAACGGGTAGGGGGCCTGCCCGGGGTGGAATCGGCGGCCCTGACATCCCGGCTCCCATTCGTCACCTTCGAGGCGACCAACGTCATCGTGCCGGAGGACTACGACCTGCCGGCGGACGAATCCCTGGTCTCCCACCGCTTTGCCATGGTCTCGCCGGGCTATTTCAAGACCATGGGGATCCCACTGCTGACCGGCCGGGATTTCGGGGAATCGGATGGACCGGGGAAGGAGCAGGTCATCATCATCGACCGTTTGATGGCCGAGCGCTACTGGCCGGACTCCAGCCCGATCGGTCAGCGGATGGTCGATGATGTCCCCGGGGGGGAGGCCACCGCAGAGGAGACCTTCACCGTCATCGGGGTGGTCGGGGCGGTGAAGTACCTCGACCTGACCGAGCCCCAGGGCGGGGCCGGGGGATCCTACTATCTAGCCAACCGGCAGTTCCCCTCCGAGTTCCTGCTGATGGCCGTCCGCACCGGCCTGGAACCCCTCTCGCTCGTGGAATCGATACAGAAGGAAGTCAGTGCGCTGGATCCCGACCTTCCCTTCTACCTGCCCACCACGCTCGAGCAGCGGATCACCGACACCCTGGCCGCGTGGCGCATCCCGTCCGTGCTGGTCACCTTCTTCGCCGGGCTGGCCCTCTTCCTGGCCGCGGTCGGTCTGTTGGGGGTGCTCTCCTACAACGTCACCCAGCGGACCCGGGAGATCGGGATCCGACTCGCCCTGGGAGATTCGTCCGGAGGGATCTTCCGACGGGTTCTGGTTTCGGGGCTGTGGGCGCTGCTCTTCGGGCTGGCCATCGGCGTGGTCGGGGTGACCCTGCTCACCGGTCTCATCCGGGGACTGCTCTACAACACCTCGCCGACCAATCCCCTGGTCTTCCTGGGCGTGACGCTCCTGCTCTCGGTCGTGACCCTCCTGGCTTCCACCCTGCCCGCCTGGAGGGCCACCCGGGTCGACCCGGTGGAGGCGCTCAATTACGAGTGAGTCCCTCGATCCGGTAGAGAGGAGATCCCGCCGATCTTCCAGATAGGGGGGTCGAAGGGGAATCCCGATCCATCGATCTCTCCGATCGGGACCATGCGGGGAGCGGTCGGGCCCTCCAGGGGCAGTCGCGGTGCCCGTACCAGGACGTGCCGGCCGTCCGCTTCCGAGAGAACCTCATAGCGTGGGGCTGCAGGACTGCAAGCGATCGTGGTGAGGGCCACCCGTCAGGTTAACGTCCTTCTTCTAGTCGGCGGAGGGTGCCATACCCGCTCCGGAGGCCCCCCAGTCCAACCCGGTGACGAACTCCAGGGCCTGAGGCAGGATCTCGATGGTCAGTTCGTCCCCGGCATGGCAGAGCGTCTCCCCGTCACAGTGCGCCGGCAGGGTCCCGGAGACGGCCCGGACAACCACCTTCTCGGCATGTTCGATCCGCACTTCGGGCTGGCCGGCCTGGGTCCCTTTCAGGAAGTGAGGGATGAGTCCGAATATCCTGGGTTTGGAGGGATTCGAGACGATACACAGGTCGAGCTGCCCATCCCCGGGAAGACCCTGCGGAGCCATGAAGAATCCTCCACCCATCCGCTGACCGTTCATGATCGAGACCATCAGGGAGGACTGAGTGAAGGACCAATCGCCGTTGGAGACATCCACCGTGGGAGCCTGGTAGTAGATGAAGGTTGTCTTCAGCACCGCCAGCAGATAAGCCGGC
>CAYUVJ010000179.1:0-5446 GCA_964447955.1 uncultured Gemmatimonadota bacterium | reverse complement strand
TGCGAGCGCACCGCCCACCCGGCCGCCCACTTCGCGGCACGCTTCGCAGCCAAGGAGGCGGTGCTCAAGGCCCTCGGTGGCATCCGTGAACAGGATGCAGCCTGGCGGGACCTGGAGGTCCGCGACGGACCCGACGGCCTCCCCCGGGTACTCCTGCATGGATCCGCCGGTCGTCTGGCCGAAGACCGCGGCGTCCGCCGGATCCGGCTCTCACTCGCCATCGGGGAGGACCTGGCCACGGCCCTCGTCGTCCTGGAATCCTGATATGACGCATACGACAGGAGGAGAAGGCAGCATGACCAACATCGGCTCGTATGAGGAGCGCCTGAAGGATTTCGACTGGTCCATCTCCGAGCAGGAGCTCGGTTACGAGCCGGGGGGACGGATCAACATCGGGTGGTACTGCACCGACTGGAACTGCCAGAAGGGCCTGGGTGACAAGACGGCTTTTTTCTGGGAGGACAGCCAGGGGAACGAGAAGCAGTACACCTTCGACGACCTGAGGGTCGTCACCAACGGGATCGCGAAGTACCTGCAGGAGCTTGGTGTCCAGCCGGGGGAGAGGGTCTGCCTCTTCCTGGACCGGGTACCCGAACTCTATCTGGGCTTCCTGGGCATCCTGAAAATGGGGGCGGTGGCCCAGCCGCTGTTCAGCGCCTTCGGGGAGGAATCGCTCTTCCAGCGCGTCCAGCCGGCCGAGACCTGCGTGATTTTCACCCAACGCAAGCATGTGGCCAAGGTCCGCAAGATCCTGGACAAACTGCCGAAGCTGCGCCACATCCTGGTGGTGGACGCCGATCCCGACAAACTGCGCGAGAAGGAGATCGCGTTCGACCTGGAGGGTCTGCCCCGGGTCGAGGAGTTCGAGGCCTACCCGAGCGAGGCCGAGACGCCGTCGGTGCTGCACTACACCTCGGGGACGACCGGTCAGCCCAAGGGGGCCCAGCACGTCCACTACTCGCTCATCTCGCAGTACCTGACGGCCAAGTGGGTCCTCGACCTGAAGCCTGACGACGTCTACTGGTGCAACGCCGACCCGGGCTGGGTCACCGGCACCTCGTACGGCATCATCGGCCCCTGGGTCAACGGGATCACCCAGGCGGTGCTCGATTCCGGCTTCAGCACCGAGCGCTGGTACCAGTTCATCCAGAAGCGCCGCATCACGGTCTGGTATTCGGCTCCCACGGCCATCCGCCTGCTCATGAAGGAGGGGACCGAGGTGGTCCGCAAGTACGACCTCTCCAGTCTCCGCCATCTATGCAGCGTGGGCGAACCGCTGAACGCCGAAGCCGTACACTGGTCCCAGGAGGCCTTCGGACTGCCCTTCCACGACACCTACTGGCAGACCGAGACCGGATCCATGGTCATCACCAACTTCCCCGGAATGCCCATCAAGGCGGGGTCGATGGGCAAGGCCTTCCCGGGGATCACGGCCACCGTTCTCGACACCAGGACCTTCGAGCCCATCGAGCAGACCGGCACGGTCGGACTGATCGCCCTCAAACCCGGATGGCCCTCCCAGTTCCGGACCTACTTCAAGCAGCCGGAGGTCTACCAGAGCAAGTTCAAGAACGGCTGGTACGTCTGCGGCGACCGGGCCAGTATCGATCCGGACGGCTACTTCTGGTTCCAGGGCCGGGACGACGATGTGATCAACACCGGCGGTCACCTGGTCGGCCCCTTCGAGATCGAGTCCGCCCTGCTGGAGCACCCGGCGGTGGCCGAGTCGGCCGCGATCGGCAAGCCCGACCCGGTCAACATGGAGGTGGTCAAGGCTTTCGTGGCCCTCAAGCCCGGGTTCGAGGTCGACGACGACCTGGAGCTGGAGATCATGAACTTCATCCGCAAGCGGCTCTCTCCTCTGGCCATGCCCCAGGAGATCGAGTTCGTGGACAAACTGCCCAAGACCCGGAGCGGCAAGATCATGCGCCGGCTGCTGCGGGCCCAGGAGTGGGGTGAGCCGCTGGGCGACGTCTCCTCACTGGAAGACGACTGAGACACCGAAGAGGAACCGGCTCCCGGGTGACGGCCCGGCGGCCGCCCGCCCGACGAGCGGGCCAACACCAGAGAGAGGCATCAGCTGGATGATCCGAGACAGGCGATCCTCGACTACGTTCGCCGCGAATACCTGGAAGAGGACGACGACCGCGAAGTCGATGTGGAGACTCCGCTCATCTCAGGGGGCATCGTCGACTCGTTCTCGATGGTCTCGCTGAAGCGGTTCCTGGAGAAGAAGTACCAGATCCAGATACCGGACGCCGACGCTAGCCCCGAGGCCTTCGACACCGTGGACCGCATCGCCGAGCTGGTGAAGCGGTTCCAGGGGGTCTGAGCGGAAAGGAGAGGGTCATGGCCTACAGTGACAAGGCCCGATCGGCCTACCAGGAAGAACTCGGCGCCATCCAGGACGCCGGCCTGTTCAAGAAAGAGCGCTTCATCCACGCCCCGCAGGGGGCGGAGATCGAGGTCGAGTTCCCGGTCGGCGCCTCGACCCAGAAGGTCATCAACATGTGCGCCAACAACTACCTGGGGCTCTCCGGTCACCCGGATGTGATCCAGGCGGCCCACGCCGGTCTCGACCACCGGGGCTACGGTATGTCGTCGGTGCGCTTCATCTGCGGCACCCAGGACATCCATCGGGAGCTGGAGGACCGGCTGACCTCGTTCCTGGGCACCGAGGACACCCTGCTCTTCCCTTCCTGCATGGACGCCAACGCCGGGGTCTTCGAGGCGGTCCTGAACGAAGAGGACGTGATGATCGCCGACCGGCTGGTGCATGCCTCGATCATCGACGGTATGCGCCTCTGTAAGGCGATGAACGACTCCTACAAGCACTCCGACATGGGACATCTCGAGTCGAAGCTGGAGGAGCACCAGGACAAGCGCCATCGCCTGATCATCACCGACGGTGTCTTCTCCATGGACGGCGACCTGGCCAAACTGGACGAGATCGTCGCCCTGGCCGAGAAGTACGATGCCATGGTCTTCGTGGACGATTCTCACGCCACCGGCTTCATCGGCAAGACCGGCCGCGGGGTCCACGAGCACTTCGGGGTGGTGGGCAAGATCGATATCATCACCACCACGCTGGGCAAGGCGCTGGGCGGCGCCTCGGGAGGCTGTGTGAGCGGCCGCAGGGAACTGGTCGAGATGTGTCGCCAGCGGGCCCGCCCCTACCTCTTCTCCAACACGGTCGCCCCGGTCATCGTCTCGGGTGCCCTGCGGGTCATGGATCTGATCACCGAATCGACCGCCCGTCGCGACAAACTGGAGGAGAACACCCTCTACTGGCGCCAGGGCCTGACCGAGGCCGGTTTCGACATCAAGGCGGGAGACAGTCCGATCGTACCGGTCATGCTCTATAACGCCAAGCTGGCCCAGGATGTGGCCACCGACCTGTACGCCGAGGGGATCTATGTGGTCGGCTTCTTCTTCCCGGTGGTCCCCAAGGGACAGGCCCGGATCCGCACCCAGCTCTCCGCCGCCCATGAGCGGCACCACCTCGACCAGGCCTTGATAGCCTTCACCAAGGTGGGGGAGAAGCACGGGATCCTGGGATTGGGCAAGAAGGAGTTGATCGAGAAGTTCGGGATGTAGGCCATGACGGTCCCGGTCACCATCGTCGACGCCTTCACCGACCAGCCCTTCGCCGGCAACCCGGCCGCGGTCTGCCTGCTCGATGGGCCGCGGCCGAAGACCTGGATGCAGGCGGTCGCCCGGGAGATGAACCTCTCGGAGGCCGCCTTCCTCCGGCCGCGGCAGGAGGGCTGGGACCTGCGCTGGTTCACTCCCAAGGTCGAGGTGGACCTGTGCGGTCACGCCACCCTGGCCAGTGCCCATGTGCTCTGGGAAGAGGGACGCCTGCCCCGGGATGCGGATGCCCGTTTCCACACCCGAAGTGGTCTGCTCGTCGCCTCCCGGGGGGAAGACGGCATCCGGCTCGACTTCCCGGCCGATCCCGAGGAGGGTATCCAGCCGCCCCAGGACCTGGCCGAGGCGATGGGGGTGCATCCTCTGCATGTGGGCCGCTGCCGCTGCGGCCTGCTGCTCCTGCTGGAATCCGAGGCGGCCGTGCGGGACCTGCGGCCCGACTGCGCATGGCTGGGGGCGGTCACCAGGGCCGGAGTGATCGTCACCGCCGCGGCCGAGGGAGATGGATATGACTTCGTCTCCCGGTTCTTTGCTCCCGCCCTGGGGATCGACGAGGACCCGGTCACCGGGGCGGCCCACTGCTGTCTGGCGCCGTTCTGGGCGGCACGGCTGGGCAAGGACACACTGGTCGGTCGTCAGGTATCAGCCCGCGGGGGTACGGTCCGGGTGCAGGCGTCCGGGGATCGGGTCCTGCTGGGTGGGGAGGCCGTCACGGTGATGAGGGGCATGCTGGTGGGGGGGGCGGCAGGTCGGCCAGATTCCTGAGGAGATCCGCGGGTAGCGTGTCGGGACCGACCTGGAGTTCCACGACCTGGACACCGCGATCCCGGTACCAGTCCAGCAGGGGGATCGTGCGCTTCTCGAAGATGAGAAGCTTACCGGCGATGGCCTCCAGGTCGTCATCGACCCTCCCCTGGCGGTCCCCGGCTGGATCCCGGCGGATACGTTCCCGGACCGTCTCCGGGGAACAACGGAGCGAGATGACCCCTCTCACCTCGAGCGGACCGGCCAGCGCACTCGCCTGACCGGCATGCCGGGGCAGTCCGTTCAGGATGACCAGATCATCAGAAAGCGCCCGCCGCTGCTCCAGGAACCTGGACAGGATCCTCAAGGCGATGGGGAAGTGGTCGTCCTCGAGCAGGGCGCCGGTGCGCAGGGAGTCCCGCACTACCTCCCGCTCCCAGGTCTCCAGAACGTCATCCCCCTCACGCCCGCCGGCGGCCCGCAGCTCGGCTCCGAAATCGAAGTGCAGACAGCGTCGTCCCCACAGACCGGTCTGCTCCAGATGTGTCCCCAGCGGGGTCTTCCCGGAACCGGTCGGTCCGAGGAGCAGGACGGCCTGCCGTCGGTCGTTCATACGCCCTGTCAGAAGTTCCTGTTGAACACGGCCTCGATCTCCGCCGCGGTGATCTCAGGGTCGAGATAGAGTTCGCACTCGAACTCGGCCACCACCTCGGCCGCCACCTCCTCTTTAACCACGACCGCCTGCTCAAGGAGGAGTTGGGCTCGCGACATCGGAAGACCTCCCTGGTGGGGTGGGACACCGGGATACCGGGCCGGCAGTCCCCCCGCATCACCGGCCTGCAGGGAGGCCATCTTAGCGGGTCCTGTGGACGGGTCAACGTGAATCCGGATCCGCTCCCGTGTGCGGCCAGATGCGTCTGGCCACCGAACAGTGGATGGGGGATATTGGGACGGTTCCAAACCAGAGGTCGGCGTCCGTTCACTCTCTGGGGGAGAACTGCTGACGAAGCCCTACACGCTGGAAACACTGGCCTTCCAGCTCCGCCGGGTG
>CAYUVJ010000178.1:0-5470 GCA_964447955.1 uncultured Gemmatimonadota bacterium | reverse complement strand
GACCGGGGGGGCCGGCTTTTTGGCCTCCCACCTGGTGCCGCAGCTGAGTGCAGCGGGGGCCGAGGTCACCGCCGTCGACATCGGCGATTATGACCTCACCAAGGCCGAGGAAGCCGACTGGATGTACCGGGAGAGAAAGCCGCAGGCGCTGGTCCATTTGGCCGGTGTAGTAGGGGGGATCGGCGCCAACCGGGAGAATCCGGGCCGGTTCTTCTATGCCAACATGGCCATAGGGATCAACGTCATCGAGGGAGCCCGGGCCTACGAGCTCGAAAAGCTCCTGGTGGCGGGCACCACCTGCGGGTACCCGAAGTTCACGCCGACCCCGTTCAAGGAGGAGGACTTCTTTAACGGGTACCCGGAGGAGACCAACGCTCCCTACGGGATCGCCAAGCGGGCGCTCCTGGTCATGGCCCAGAGCTACCGGGCCCAGTACGGGCTGAACGCGGTCTACATGATCCCGGCCAACCTCTACGGGCCGAGGGAGAACTTCGACGAGGCCTCCAGCCACGTCATCCCGGCCCTCATCCGCAAGTTCGTGGAGGCGCGGGAGGCCGGGACCGAGCCGGTGACGGTCTGGGGGACGGGGACGGCCAGCCGGGAGTTCCTTTTCGCTGAGGACTGCGCCCGGGGGATGTGCCTGGCCCTGGAGCGCTACGACGACCCGGCCCCGGTCAACCTGGGCACCGGGGAGGAGATCACGATCCGCGACCTGGTCGAGCTGATCCGTCAGGAGGTCGGTTACAAGGGGCGGATCGAGTGGGATGAGAGCAAACCGGACGGGCAGCCCCGCCGGCGGCTGGACACGAGCCGGGCCAGGGAGCGCTTCGGGTTCGAGGCGCAGGTCGGGCTGGCCGAAGGGATACGACGGACGGTCGCGTGGTTCGAAGAGCACCGCCACGAGGCCAGAGGGGTTAAATGAATTTCAACAGGACGAGATAACGAAGGAATATCGATGAGCCTGGTCTCACGCGAATATCAGACGATCAGCTACATCTCGGGGCCGCTCGTGTTCGTGGAGCGCGCCGAGCAGCTCTCCTACAACGCGATGGTCAAGCTCGACCTGCCCGACGGCACCGAGCGCAACGGCCAGGTCCTGGAGGTCAGCCAGACCCACGCGGTCATCCAGGTGCTGGAATCCACCGCCGACCTGGATGTGCGCGACACCCGCGTCCGGCTGGAGGAGGAGGTCGCCCGGCTGGGGGTCTCGACCGACATGATCGGACGGGTCTTCGATGGCCGCGGGGTGCCCATGGACGGCAAGCCGGCCGTCATCCCGGAGAAGCGCCTGCCCATCACCGGAGCGCCCATCAACCCGGTGACCCGGAACGTCCCCAACGACTTCATCCAGACCGGCATCTCGAGCATCGACGGATTCAACACCCTGGTGCGGGGGCAGAAGCTCCCCATCTTCTCGGGCTCGGGGCTCCCCCACAACGAGATCGCCGGCCAGATCCTGCGGCAGGCCCAGGTAATGGGGGGGGAGTCCTTCGTCATCATCTTCGCCGCCATGGGCATCACCCAGCGGGAGTCCTCCTTCTTCGTGCAGTCGTTCGAGGAGAGCGGGGCGACCAGCCGGGTGGTCTCCTTCATCAACCTGGCCGACGACCCGACCGTCGAGCGGATCCTGACCCCCCGGATGGCCCTGACCACGGCCGAGTTCTTCGCCTACGAGAAGGACATGCAGGTGCTGGTCATCCTGACCGACATAACCAACTACTGCGAAGCCCTGCGGGAGATCGCCACCGCCCGGGAGGAGATCCCGGGGCGGCGCGGCTACCCAGGCTACATGTACACCGACCTGGCCACCATCTACGAGCGGGCCGGCCGGATCCACGGTCGCGAGGGTTCGATCACCCAGATCCCGATCCTCTCGATGCCCGACGACGACATCACCCACCCCATCGCCGACCTGACCGGGTACATCACCGAGGGGCAGATCGTGCTCAACCGTCAGCTCCACCGGCTGGGGGTCTACCCGCCGGTGGACGTGCTCCCCTCGCTCTCCCGGCTGATGAACAACGGGATCGGGGAGGGGAAGACCCGGGAGGACCACCGCGCCCTGGCCAACCAGCTCTATGCCGCCTACGCCCAGGGGCGGGACGTGCGCAAACTCAAGGACATCGTGGGGGAGGACTCGCTGAGCGAGCGGGACAAGAAGTACCTGGCCTTCGCCGACGCCTTCGAGGCTCGGATGGTCGGCCAGGGGGATGAGAACCGGAACCTGCTGGAAACCCTCGACCTGGGCTGGGAGCTCCTGCGGGCCATCCCGGCCAGCGAACTGCGCCGGGTCAGCCGCGAACAGGTCGAGAAGTACCTGCGCACCGGTGAGGGAGCCGGGCCCCAGGAAGAGAAAAAGCAGGCGGAGGAGAAGGAGGCCACGACGGCCGGCGGCACCGACGGCGGCCAGGTCCCCTCGGGCAAGAAGGCGTAGCACCGGCCCGGCCATGGTCGTCCGGACCCCGGGCGGCCAGCTCGGTCCGAAGCCGGAGGACAATGAAAGGGAGCAGGCGGTAATCATGGCCCAGGAGCAGATCAGTCCCACCCGCATGAACCTGCTGCAGCGCAAGGCCCAGGCCAAGATGGCCCGGGAGGGCGCCGAGCTGCTGCGCTCGAAGCGGGACGCCCTGATGCAGGAGTTCATGGAACTCCTCAAGCCCCTGCTGGCCCAGCGGGAGGAACTCGGCCGGGCCACCTCCAGGGCCTTCCAGTCCCTGCTCATGGCCAAGGCCATCGACGGCGAGCCGGTCATCAACTCGGTCGCTCTGGCCACCTCGCGTGATGTGACCGTCGTAACCCGTCAGGAGAAGATCTGGGGGATCGGTATCCCCGACCTGCAGGCCGACTCCTTCGTGCGGGGACCTGAGGAGCGGGGCTACGCGATTACCCAGACCAGCGCCCGGGTGGACGAGACGGCCGAGGGCTTCGAGGAGATCCTGGACGCGGTGGTCAAGATGGCCCCCACCGAGGTCAAACTGAAGCGGCTGGGCGAGGAGATCCGCAAGACCACCCGCCGGGTGAACGCCCTGGAGGAGATGATCATCCCCCGCTACCTGGGGCAGATCACCTACATCAAGCGGAGCCTTGAGGAGCGGGAGCGCGAAGACCTCTTCCGCCTCAAACGGATCAAGGCCAAGAAGTAATATAAAGGGCGGCTCCGAGCCGCCCTGGTTGTTTCCAGGGGTTGGATGAGGTCAAGTGATACGATTCCTTGCCTGGAAAGAGTACGATCCTGTAAGTACGTGACGGGCCTGTCCGATTTACGGCTCAACGTAATATGGTCTTGACCATTTTACGATACATCGTATGATGGGACGCATGGAGCCTCGTCCCAGACTCTACGACACGATCCTGGCCGAACACCTGTCCAGGTACCGTCAGATGGCCTTCGTCAGCGGTCCGCGGCAGGTGGGGAAGACCACGACCTGCCGTGGACATGCCGAGGGATACCTCAACTGGGACAATCCGGATGATCGGGAGGAGATCCTCGCCGGTCCGGCGAGGATCGCGGAACGGTGCGGACTTGACCGTCTCGCGGAGAAACCGCCGACGGTACTGTTCGACGAACTGCACAAGTACCCGCGCTGGAAGGGACTCCTGAAGGGCTTCTTCGACGTGTATTCCGACCGGGCGCACATCATCGTGACCGGCTCGAGCCGACTGGACACCTACCGCCGGGGGGGCGACAGCCTCATGGGTCGCTACTTCCTGTACCGGATGCACCCCTTCTCCGTCGCCGAGACGGTCACGGTGGACCTGCCCGATCCGGGGCACATCGTCCGCCCTTCCGCGGAAATCCCTGAGGCCGAGTTCCGGGCGCTGTGGGAACACGGCGGATACCCGGAACCGTTTCTGATGCGTGACGAACGGTTCAGCCGCCGCTGGCAGTCGCTGCGCGCCCAGCAGCTCCTGCGGGAGGATGTCCGCAGTCTGACCCGGATCCACCAGGTCGATCAGCTCGAGATGATGGCGCGGACCCTCTCGGCGCGTTCGGCGCGCCAGCTCGTCTACAGCAGTCTGGCCGGGGAGATCCAGGTCTCGGTGGACACCGTGCGCCGCTGGGTCGCGGTGCTGAGCAGTCTGCACCTGGGCTTCCGGCTGAGGCCGTGGTTCCGCAACGTCTCGCGTTCGCTCCGCAAGGAACCCAGGTGGTACCTGCGGGACTGGTCCGGGATCGAGGAAGAGGGGAGCCGGGCGGAGACCTTCGTGGGCTGCCATCTGCTCAAAGCGGTGGAGGGGTGGAACGACCTGGGCATGGGCCGGTTCGAACTGGCCTATCTTCGGGACAAGCAGCAGCGGGAGGTCGACTTCGCCGTCATCCGCGACGGAGCGCCCTGGATCCTGGTAGAGGTCAAGCACCGCGAGGAGCGTCTCAGCCGATCCCTCGCCTACTTCCAGGAGCGGCTGGGAGCCCCCTTCGCGTTCCAGGTGGTGATCGAGGCGGCCTATCTGGACGCCGACTGCTTTGCGCACCGGGGACGGCCGCTCATGGTCCCGGCCCGCACCTTCCTCTCGCAGCTGCTCTGAACAGGAGAGATCAGAAGGGCCAGATGGCCGGCACCAGCAGGACGATGGCCAGGGGCTGGAGGTCAGCCAGACCCACGCGGTGATCCAGGTGCTGGAATCCACCCGCGACCTGGACGTGCGCGATACCCGCGTCCGCCTCAAACGGATCAAGGCCAAGAAGTAGCAGAAGGGAGAGCGCCGGGCGCTCAGACCTGCGGTATGATGCGTCTCATGAATCCGTCGAAAAGCGGAACCGTGAAGGCGTTGTCGCCGTGAGCAGGGCTGAAGATCATCCCCTTGTTGATCAAGGAACTCCGTACAGGTGCTACCGAAGTCACCTTCCGGCCTAACCGTTCCGCAACATCCCCGGAGCGATGATGTCCCGGTCCCAGATCGGCCATCGCCCTCAGGTATCTCTTCTCCGCCGGGGTCAATCGATCGAATCGGACCCGGAAGAAGCCGGCATCCAGTTCGGCCAGCGCCTCCCGGGTCGCCTGTAAGGCGGCCTGTTCTCCGATCGGTGATCCGACAGCGATATTCCAACAGTGTCTCCCCCATTCCTGGAGGAAGTACGGGTATCCCAGCGTCTGCTTCAGGATCTCTCTCAGGGCTCCCTCCTCGAACACGACTCCTTCAATCGCGGCCGGTTTACAGATCGCTGACCGGGCAGATGATTCATCGAGACGATTGAAGCGAATGAACTCGAACAACCGCTCTGCGTATGATTTGGCGCGGCCTGCTTTCCCCAGCAACTGTGGAAGACCTGCACCGACTAGTGTGACCGGCAGCTGATGCTGCCCTGTACGGTGCAGAGCCATGATCAGTGCGGCGAGCTGGCCTTCCTCGACATACTGGAGTTCGTCGATATACAGCACGACCGCGGTCTTCTTCACCTGAGCTGCATCACCCACCGTGAGCAATAGATCCGTCAGGTCGTGGTCCAGATCGCCGCTGTCTGCGAGTC
>CAYUVJ010000177.1:0-5481 GCA_964447955.1 uncultured Gemmatimonadota bacterium | reverse complement strand
CGCCCCTTCCCACTCGACCTTGGGCTACATCTATCTGCGGCGGGAGAACCCCGAACTGGCCCGGGCTTCCTTCACCCGGGCACTGGAGTTGGACCAGGACCTGGCTCCGGCCCACAACGGCCTCGGGCTGGTCCTGGCGACCGAGTCCCGGACCCGCCAGCAGGGGATCGAGGAGTTCCGCACCGCCATCCGCCTCGATCCCGATTACCTGGACGCACGTTTCAACCTGGGCAAGGTCCTGCTTCAGATGGAGGATTATTCCGGAGCCCGCAACTACTTCCAGCAGGTTCTGGACCGCGACCCGGACTTCGGCGATATCCATTACCAGCTCGGATTGGTGGCTTCCCGGCAGCGGGACTACGAGACCGCCGAGCGGGAGTT
This sequence comes from uncultured Gemmatimonadota bacterium, assembly GCA_964447955.1. GTDB lineage: Bacteria > Blakebacterota > Blakebacteria > Blakebacterales > CAYUVJ01 > CAYUVJ01. The sequence continues at coordinate 5,100 of CAYUVJ010000177.1, read as the reverse complement.
CGTGGAGCAGTACCGGCGTGACGCCACCCACCGGGAGAACCGTCTGGAACTGGGGCGGGTCTACGTCCTGACCGAGCGCTACGACCGGGCCGAAGAATTCCTGCTCCCCCTCTACGCCCAGTACCAGGACTACGTGCCGGCCATGCTCCTGCTGGGTGACCTCTACCTGACGGTCGAGGATTACGAACGGGCCAATCAGCTCTACCTGCAGTCCTACCGCGAGTTCGATGACGAGGAGACGGCCGAGCGGTTGTGGCGGGACGTCACCGACATCGCCTCCGACCAGGAACGCCGCACGTACCGGGATACACCGCTGGAAGGGATGCGGGACTTCTTCCGCCGGTTCTGGAAGTCGCGCGACCCCAATCCGACCAACGAGGCCAATGAGCGGCTGGTAGAGCACTACCGGCGACTGCGCTATGCCCGGCAGTACTTCAGCAGCCCCACCACACCCGGCGGTTTCGACGATCGGGGCCGGATCTACATCCGCTACGGCGAACCGGACAACACCGTCGGCTTCGCCACCGGAGACGCCGAGACCAAACCCAATATCACCTGGGAGTACCACACCGGGCTCAAGGACCGGCTCATCATCCATTTCGTCGACCGTGGAGCCGGCTTCTTCGAGATCGTGTCCAGTCTGATGGAAGCCTCGATGCGGAACCCGACCATGATCTACCCCCAGACGGACGAGGCCGGGAACCAGTCGCTCACCAGCGAACTGGCTGTCGATTCCATCCCCATCCAGGCCTACCGGGAGCGGGCCATCATCGATCCGCTGTACGACCGGATCGCCAACCAGTTCGAGGAACTGCTGCGGGCCTCTTCGGGTCCCGGCGGTGGACCCGACACGGCCCGATCCTACCAGGAGACCCTCCTGGAGATGCTCCACGACGAGCAGATGGAGGTCCAGCGGGACATGGCCGAAGCGCTCACCAGCGAACGGTACATCGACGAGACCACCACCCTCGACCCGCTCCCCTTCAGCTTCTACACGGCCGCTTTCAAGGACATCCAAGGGCGGACCCGGCTCGAAGTCTACTACGGGATTCCCACCGGGGAACTGGCCCTGGAGCGGTATGGTGAGGGACAGACGGCCCGGATCGACCTGGGCATCGCGGTCTTCGACGACCAGTGGAACGAGATCGGCCGGATCAACGAGATCCGGGAGCAGCGCTCCACCTTTGAGGTCGACCAGGGCGAAGGGAACGTGGCCGTGGACCTGGGCCGCATGCTGGTGGAGCCGGGTTCCTACAACTTCGCCATCAGCGTGACCGACCTGGTCAGCGGGCGGATGGGGGTCTTCCGTGACAGCCTGCGGATCGAGGACTTCAACCGGCGGGAGTTGAGCATCAGTGACATCGAGATCGCCGGTCGGATCGTGGAATCCAGGCGCGGCGGGCCCTTCTATAAGGACGGGGTCGAGATCTTCCCGATGCCGACCCGGACCTTCACCACCGAACAGCGGGTCTACATCTACTACGAGGTCTACAACCTGACCCGCGACGCGTTCGGGACGACCTCGTTCAAGACCATCTACTCCATCTCCCCGGCCGACCCCAATCGGCGGCGCAACATCCTCTCCTCGGCCTGGCGGGCGCTGGGCAGCCTGGTGGGGCTGGGCCGTAGTGAGACCGTGCGGGTCGAACTCGAAGAGGAGAACGGCATCCGGGTCCAGGAGAACAAGTACCTCCAGCTCGACTTCGTCAATCCGCGGCCGGGGCTCTACCAGCTCACCCTCGAAGTGGAGGACCTGAACAGCGGCCAGAGATCGATCCAGGTACAGGAGTTCATGGTCACCCCGCCCCTGCCGGGACAGGAGAGGTAGGCGGGATACCGAGTTCGTTGCGCCAGTCGGGATTCTGGATCTCCCCCGGCACGTTGGTGTTGATCAGGTGGTAGGTCCCGAATCCCCCGCCGGTATCGGCGAAGATGAAGCTGGCCCGGCCGATCGATTCGATCTGGTTGTAGATCCATTCCACCCAGGGCATGCCGCTCCCCGATTCCATCGGATGCGGGATGATGTCGTCCGGACGACCGTAGACGATCCAGACCCGACCCTGGTCGGTCCGCCATCCGGCCGGCTGGGTGGGTGAAGTGAAGTTCTTCTCGGCGTAGGAGAAGCGCTCCAACCAGCCGATCCGGAACTCGTTCTGGGGGGTCCCGGGGTTGGGGTCACGTTCCTTCCAGAAGGCGATCAGGAAGTCCCGCTTATCCTCGGGACCAGCCCGGTCGTAGACCTCGAGCTGGTCGTTCGAGGCCAGGAACTCGATCTCGTTCCGGAACCGCTGGATGCTCTGTTCGTTCATCACCGCCGTGTTCAGTTCGTTGGCCACCACCGGGGCGACATCGGAGACGACCCGGAAGTCCTTCTGCCGCACGGCCCGGGCCCCCGAGGTGTTGTCCACCACCTCGACCTGGAGCCGATAGAAGCCGCGGGGGATGACTCCGACATTGATATTGGTCACGGCGATCAGGTCGTCCCGGCTGCGGACCTCGCGGGTCGAGTTGTCCAGGACCTTGCGGTAGTCCACGTCCAGGCCTTCGATGGAGACCGTCCGGGTATAGGTGCTTTCGGTCCCTCCGGGCATGGTGAGCCCGTAGATCTCGGCGTAGAAGGAGAGGACCGGCATGTTGACCCCGAAAGTGCGGGTCGGGTTGGGTACGACCAGCAGGCTGTTCTTGGTGAAGTAGTTCTCACTCGAGGCCCGGCCCAGGCGAGCGGCAAACTCGATATCGCTGACCGTGAGGTCCGGGACGGCATAGTCGGCGACCACCACCATCTGTTCGTGCACCCCCACCTTCACATCCCCACTGATCCGGCTGTTCAGGTCGGTGATGGTGGTCACGAACTTGTAGACACCGGGAGTGAGCAACAGCGGCGGCCAGTAGATGTCGAAGACCGTCTGGTTCGCCTCGGTGGTGACCAGACTGGAGTCCTGCGAGACCCGGTACCACGAGTTCCAGGTGACCTGGTCACCGATCTCGGTCTCGACCACGGTCCGGATCTCCCAGGCGGCCGAATAGACGCCCGGGCTGTCCGGGAGCTCGATGAACGACATCTGGCTGCGGTCGAGCGCGTAGTAGACCTCGACATAGGTCTGGGTGGGGTCCGAGGGGTTCCGATAGCTGCAGACGTCCTGGAAGATGTGGATGTCGCCGTCGGCCCGTTCGAAGATGAGCGTGTTCTGGGCCCGTGCCGGGAGCCCGCCCAGCATCACGCCCAGGAACACGAGCAGGGACAGGGGCAGGACGGACCTCACCATCCGGGCGAGCCCACCTGCCACCATGTTACCGCGGAGACCCTTTAACATCGATACATCCTCCTGAACGACATGGGAAAGAGGCTCGGACGGCCTCACCGCCCCCACCGTGTCCTCTCCAGGAACTCCTGCCTGTTCTGCAGGATGAAGTCCCCGAATCCGGTCTCATCGTCGAAGATGAGCTGCAGTCTCATCGAGTTATACACCCAGAGTTCCCGAGGCTTCGACCCGTAGCGGTCGTACTCGGCCCGCTCCACCAAGTCGGGCAGACCGAGGGTGAGGTAGACCATCCCCCGATCGGTCGCCCATCCTTCCATGTTCTGGACCCGGAACTGCTCGTTGGCATACTCGATCCTTCGGTAATACTCGACCAGGGCCTCGTTGCGCTTGGTCCCGGGTGTGGGATCCCGGCTGATCCAGAAGTTGCGGAAAATGCGCAGCCGCTCCTCTTCCGGGGCGTCCCGGAGCGCCCGCAGTTCCCGCTCGGTGGAGATGTAGCGGAGCTGGCGCACCGCCTTGTCATAGTCGCGATAAGCCAGGGTGAGATAGGACTCCAGCACCTTGAAGGGCTTGGTCCGGGTCACGCTGGTGCCGGTCCCCAGGTCGGTCACGGTGATGTTGAGCGCGTAATCCCCCGGCCGCAGGTCCTGGATGTTCATCTCCACCGAATTGTACGAGGAGGCCCCCGGTTTCTCATGCTGACGCATGTAATACAGGACCGTCTCGTCGCTCGAGGTGTTGACGTAGAATTCCATCTTATAGAAGCGGTCGGTCTCGCTCTGGCGCAGGGGATTCAGACCGTAGATCTCGTAGTAGGCCAGCAGCGAGGGGACGAAGTTGGCATAGATCCCTCGCGTGTTGGGTATGAAGGCGTGTCCTTTGCGGGTGAAGAGCTGGGTGCCGGCGTTGTCGATGACCGTGCCCGGCGGCAGGTCGGGCGAGCTGGCTCCCATGAAGTCGGTCAGCAGGATGTCGGAGACCCCCAGCGCGCTGTTCAGGAAACGCGGTACCTCGACCTCGAAGGTCTGCTGGTAGGCCCGGTTGAGGAGCCGGTCGGTCATGGCCACTTCCAGGGTGTACGCACCCGGCCGCACCACGAAAGTGAACCGCTGCAGCCGGAAGATGTCCTCGGCCAGGGTCTCCTCATAGATGGGCGTCGTGCCGGACCCGGCTGTGGTCTCATCGAAGACCATCTCTCCCCGGGGCCCGATCAGCTGGAGTTGGAGGTCGTAGTCGGCCCGGAAGACCTCCCCCGCCCGGGTGAAAGCGAGCTGGTCGTGGGCGACCGAGACATAGACCTCCACCAGGGTCTGGGCGGTGGTCTGCTCCGTGCTGAACGTGATGATGTCCACCTGAAACTCCGGTCCGACCGGAGAGGTGGGCACCACATCCTGGGCCGCCGCGGAAGCGGGCGGCACCGCGAGGGTTGCGGCCAGACACAGAGCCTTCCACCGGCCGGATCCCGCAGCACTGGAACGCCTCTGTGACCTTTCCCGCGACCTGCGCATCACCATGTACACCTCATCGGGTTCTGATCCATGGTGGTAGGACGCCTTCCGGACGACCCGTGTTCACCCGCCTTGAAGAAGCCGGAAGAGCGGATACAACAAGATATGCTAATGATTTGAAGCGGTCGGCGTTACTTTCTTTTCGACACCGCCCGGCGCATCCCCGGCGCTCCCGGCGCTCCCGGCGCTCCCGGCGCTCCCGGCGCTCCCGGCGCTCGCTGGCGACCCCGGCCGTCCGGTATCCCCTCGCGGTCCCACCGACTTCGATACCTGGAACGAGGAAGACAGGACAGGGGAAGGCCGGCCACAAAAGTTGCCGGCCTTCCCCA
>CAYUVJ010000176.1:0-5504 GCA_964447955.1 uncultured Gemmatimonadota bacterium | reverse complement strand
TGGGACATGGTGCCTTACGACGTGCAGCTCATCGGGGGCATCGTCCAGCACCAGGGTAAGATCACCGAGATGGCTACCGGGGAGGGTAAGACCCTGGTGGCGACCATGCCGCTGTACCTCAACGCGCTGACCGGCCGGGGGGCCCATCTGGTCACGGTCAACGACTATCTGGCCCGCCGGGACGCCGAATGGATGGGCGGCATCTACAGTTGGCTGGGGCTGAGTGTCGGCTGCATCCAGATGGGGATGGAGCCCGAAGAGCGCCGCGCCGTCTACGGCTCCGACATCACCTACGGGACCAACAACGAGTTCGGCTTCGACTACCTGCGCGACAACATGGCGGTGGTCCCGGAACACCGGGTCCAACGGGGGCACCACTACGCTATCGTCGACGAGGTCGACTCGGTCCTGATCGACGAGGCCCGTACCCCGCTGATCATCTCGGGACCGGTCGACCGGGAGGACGAGCAGAAGTTCGCCGAGTACCGCCCGCGGGTCGATGCTCTCTTCCGGGCTCAGACCCAGGCGGTCAACCGCTTCTTCACGGAAGCCGAGACCTTGCTCCAGCAGGCCGAGGAGAGCGGGGACAAGGACACCGAGTACCGGGCCAGCATCCGACTGCTCCAGGTCCAGCGGGGGGCCCCCAAGCACAACCGGCTCATGAAGCTCAAGAAGGAAACGGGGGTCATCCGTCTCATCGAGCGGGTCGAGAACGACTACCTGCGCGAGAAACGGCTGTATGAACTGGATGAGGACCTCTACTACGCCATCGACGAGAAAGCCAATACGGTCGACCTGCAGGATGCCGGGCGTGAGCACCTCAGCCCCCGGGACCCCGAACTCTTCATCCTGCCCGACCTCTCGGAGAAGCTGAGCGAGCTGGAAGGCCGGGCTCAACAGGGGGAGATCCCGACCGAGGAGGTCGAACTCCGGCGGGAACAAATCCAGCGCGAATACAGCGACAAGAGCGAGCGGCTGCACAGCATCCACCAGCTGCTGAAGGCCTACGCCCTGTTCGAGAAGGACAAAGACTACGTCGTCCAGGAACAGCAGGTCATCATCGTCGACGAGTTCACCGGGCGGCTCATGCCGGGCCGACGCTACTCCGACGGTCTCCACCAGGCCCTGGAGGCCAAGGAGGGGGTGCGGATCGAGCGCGAGACGCAGACCCTGGCGACCATCACCATCCAGAACTACTTCCGGCTCTATGAGAAACTGGCCGGGATGACCGGTACCGCCGAGACCGAGGCCGGCGAGTTCTGGGAGATCTACAAGCTCGACGTGATCGTCATCCCGACCAACAGACCGGTCGTACGGGACGACACCGAAGATGTGATCTTCCGGACCAAGCGCGAGAAGTTCAACGCCGTGATCGAGGAGATCTCCGAGCTCTACCGGCAGCAGCGACCGGTCCTGGTCGGGACCACCAGCGTGGAAGTCTCCGAGACATTGGCCCGCATGCTCAAGCGGACCGGCATCCCGCACGAGGTCCTCAACGCCAAACAGCACCAGCGTGAGGCCGAGATCGTCGCCCGAGCCGGACAGAGGGGGGGTGTGACGATCGCCACCAACATGGCCGGGCGGGGGACCGATATCAAGCTGGGGGCCGGGGTGCGCGAACTGGGCGGCCTCCACATCCTGGGGACCGAGCGGCATGAGGCCCGCCGGATCGACCGTCAGCTGCGCGGTCGGTCGGGACGGCAGGGGGACCCGGGATCCAGCTGCTTCTACCTCTCCCTCGAGGACGACCTGATGCGGCTTTTCGGGTCCGACCGCATCGCCGGTGTGATGGACCGGCTGGGCCTGGAGGAGGGTGAGGTCATCACCCACTCGATGGTGACCAACGCCATCAGTCGGGCCCAGAAGCGGGTCGAGATGCAGAACTTCTCGATCCGCAAACGGCTCCTCGAATACGACGATGTGATGAACACCCAGCGTGAGGTGGTCTACACCCGTCGGAACCGGGCCCTCGTCGAGGCCTCCCTGGAGCAGGACGTCGGGGAACTGATCGAGGACTTCGCCTCCGACCTGCTGGAGATCTACACCGACGAGAAATCCTTCGCCGACACCTGGGACTGGGACGGGCTGCAGCAGGAACTGCTGGCCACCTGCTTCGTGGAACTGCAGCTCCCCGAAGAGGAGATCGCCACGCTCTCGCAGGAACATCTCAACGAGATCGTGGTCGAGACGATCACCGGCGCCTGGCGGCGCAAGGGACAGGCCCTGGGGCCCGACTTCATGCGACGGCTGGAACGTTATGCCATCCTGCGCGTGATCGACCAGCGCTGGATGGATCACCTCTACGCCATGGACCAGCTCAAGGAAGGGATCAGTCTCCGGGCTTACGGTCAGAAGGACCCGCTGGTAGAGTACAAGCAGGAGGCGTATCACATGTTCATGGAGCTGCTCGCGGGACTCACCCGGGACACGCTCCAGATCCTCTTCCGGGAGTCGGCGGCCGTCGAGACCCAGCTGCTGCAGCGGGTCCAAGCTCGCCGCAGTGACCAGATGCAGACCCGGCATCAGGACGCCGCCAACCTGGCCTTCAAGGGGGCGCTGGCCGACCCGGGTCCGAAGACGGGGGCGGTCGCCACCACACCGGGCACCGATCCCGGAGCAGCCCGGCGTCCGGTCAAGGTCTCGGACGAACCGGGACGTAACGATCCCTGCCCCTGCGGTTCGGGCAAGAAGTACAAGCACTGCCATGGGCGGTGAGGACCGTCTCAGCCGAGGTGGGAGGACGCCGATGAAGGGCTTCAAATGGACCCTGTCCCGCATCCTGCTCCCACTGGCGGTGCTGGGACGCGACCGCCGTACGGCGCTCAACATGGGGGATGCGCTGGGGGTGGTGGCCCGGGTGCTGCTCGTGCTCCCGCTCGAACCGCAGCGTCGTCAGCAGGTGCTCACCCGCATCTTCGGGTTCAAGGCCGCCTTCCCCCGCTGGGACCTCGACCTCCTGCTCGTCGGCGGCGAGTCCCCGGTCCCCGAGGGCGAGGGTTTCAAGGGGATGGGGGTCATCGTGGTCGGTCCCGACGACCTCAATCCCTTCGGTCTGCCCCGGCGGGCCCTCGTCCACCGGCTCCGGGGCGGGAGCTACGACCTGGCCATCGACCTCAGCTTCGACCAGCACCCCTTCGTCCCCTGGTTGCTGACCCGAGCCGCCATCGACCTTCGGATGGGGGTCGACGGTTCCGGGCGCATGGGGGGGCGGCTGCACAACCTGCTCCTGCGGGTCCACAACCCCGATGAGGTGATGGATCGGCTGGTCGACACCCTGGCCCCGATCATCGAGGCCGGCACGGTGTGACCGGCGGCATCCTGGTCGTCCGCTTCTCCAGCCTGGGCGACGTCGTGCTCATCACCCCGGTCCTGGAAGCACTGAAGCGCCGGGTCCCGGGGCGACGGGTCATCCTGCTGACCCGTTCCGACTATGCTCCCATCTTCGCCACCGACGGGCGGCTCGATGCACTCTGGGCCTGGGATGAGGCCGAGGAGTCGCTCGTGAAGCTCGCCCGCCGGGTGCGCGCAGCCCGTTTCGACCGGATCGTCGACCTGCACGGGTCACTGCGCAGCCGGCTGGTGACCCTGGGAGCCGCCGGCCGAACCACCCGGATGGACAAACAGAGCCTGAAACGCTGGGCTCTGGTCGCCCGCCCTCCGCTCAAACGGCGCCGGGCCCTGCGCCCGGTGACCATCCGCTATCTGGAAGCAGCCGGCCTGGCCGGTGAGGACCCCACCCCCCGCCTGGAACTGGGGGAAGAGACCCTGGCCGCGGGGCGGGCCTGGCGGCAGGGGCTGGCCGGGGGAGGGGAGGGGACGGTGGTGGCACTGCTGCCCGGCGCCCGTCATCCGGCCAAACGCTGGCCGCTCGACCGGTGGGTCGAGTTGGCCGAACGGTTGTGGGAGGAAGGGATCCGCCCGCTGGTGCTTCCTCCCCCCGAGGGACTGCCCGGTCCTCCGGTGCTCGACCGGCCGGGATTCGAGACCGTCCCACCCCTGAACGACCCGCTGGATCTGGCCGGAGCCCTGGCTGCCGTGGACGGGGTGGTGGCTAACGATTCCGGACCGATGCACGTCGCCGCCGCGGTCGGCACCCCGACCGTCGGACTCTTCGGGCCGACCAGCCCGGAACTGGGTTTCGCTCCCGTCGGTCCGCATACCCGGGCCCTCCACCTGGGCTTGTTCTGCAGCCCCTGCAGTCGTCACGGAAGACATCCCTGCTGGCGCTCCCGGCGGGTCTGCCTCGAGGACCTGCTCCCGCAAGCGGTCCTGGGAGCCCTCGGCGACCTTGGGGTGAAGTCCCGTCAGATGACAGAAATCCCTTGATTTATAACGACTTAGCCCACATATTATTAAATTCCTGGAGAACTGTGATCTACCCCCCCCCCGCCGTTTGAGCCGACGCGGCGGACCTTCGCAGGAGTACTGGATGAGCGCTATGCTGAAGGGCTTCAAAATCAATGACAAGATCGTACACACCACTTGGGGAGGTGGTTACGTCCGCAGTATCACGACCAAGCTGGTCGCGGAAGAAGAGATCGAGTGTTACGAAATCGAACTTCTGCTGAATTCCTCCCGGGTCTTCGTACCCAAGAAGAACCTGGACGTGGCGGACATCCGCCTGCCGGGGACCAAGGCTCAGAATAAGAAGGCGGTAGAGATTCTGAGGGGACGTAAGAGCCGCCTGGCCAACGACTGGAAGGCGCGGGTCACCTACCTGAAGAACCGGCTCGACCAGGGGACCCTCGAAGCCTACGCCGAGACCGTGCGCGACCTGCGCAACGGCTACGTCACCGATTCCATTTCGGCCACCGAGCGCAAGCTCTACGCCAAGGCCTATGACCTGCTGGCCAGTGAGGTGGCCCTCATCCGCGACTGCGACATCCCGGATGCCCACCGTTTCATCGAGCACCAGTTCGCCAACGATTGAACCGGCCGGGACATCGGAACGCGAACCAGGGCGCCCTTCGGGGCGCCTTTCGCTTGGTGGGGATCCCCCGCGACCGGGACGGCCGGCGCGACCGGGTCAGGGCGTGGGCTCGAAGAGCCTGGCGAGTTCAGCCGCGGCCTCGGCCCAGGTGCGGCCGGCGGCCCCTCGGGCGGCCTCCCGACCCATCCTCAGGCGCAGCCCATCGTTGGAGAGCAGCCCTTCCAGGGTCTGGGCGAGGGCGGAGACCACCGCGCCTCCCTCACCGTCGGGGACCAGCAATCCGGTCTCCCCATGCCGCACGGTCTCCGGGACCGCCGTGGTGGCCAGACCGACCGCGGGCAGCCCGTGCAGGGCGGCCTCGAGATAGACCAGTCCGAAGGTCTCATGACGGCTGGGCAGGCAGAAGAGGTCGGCCGACTCATACCACCCCTTGAGGGTCGCCCGGTCGGTGACCGCTCCCTCGAAACGGATATGCGGGCCCGCGCCCAGATCAGCCGCCAGACGGCGCAGTCGAGATGCCTCGGGACCCGAGCCGACCACCACCAGGGTCCCGCTGCCGGTCCGGCGCCGGACC
>CAYUVJ010000175.1:0-5517 GCA_964447955.1 uncultured Gemmatimonadota bacterium | reverse complement strand
CATCCGCAACTCGGTGAAGGCGACCGTCTCCTCCGTCCGGGTCACCTCTTCTCCGAGCACATCCATGGTGCCCCGGCAACCCTCGGCCATGAGGGTCCGCACGGCGGTAAGACCGTCGTCAGCGTGTCCCCGGCGATATAGGGGCGGGCCACGTGTCCGACGATGACCTTCGGTACCAGCGGCATCAGGGAGACGACGGCTTGATCGAAGATGCTCATGTCTCCAGGTCTCCGTTCACAGGGGCGGGTGGCGGCAGTCTACGAACGCCGGAGGAGAGCGTCAAGCGGCGTCCGGGACACCCCCACCGCCCGGTTCAATCAGTCTGCCGGTCCTTCGATATCTGGGTCAGTTCCTGCTGTCCGATGCCTTTCTGCCGGACCGTCACGCTCGCGTTGGCGGCCACCGTCCGGGCCAGGGTCCGGAAGGCCTGCGCGGTCTCGGAATCGGGCGCCTGGACCAGTACCGGGGTCCCGTCGTCCCCCCCCTGACAGACACTCCCGTCCAGCGGGATCTCTCCCAGGAAGGGGATGCCCAGCTCTTCGGCCGCTTTCCGACCACCGCCGGCCGAGAAGATGTCGTGTCGCTTGCCGCAGCCGTCGCAAACGAACCAGGACATGTTCTCCACCAGCCCCAGCACGGGCACTTCGACCCGCTGGAACATCCGGAGCGCCCGGACCACGTCCTCCAGGGCCACCTCCTGCGGGGTGGTGACCACCACCGCACCCGAGAGCGGGACGCTCTGGACCAGGGTGAGCTGGGCGTCGCCGGTCCCGGGAGGCAGGTCGATGACCAGGTAGTCGAGCTCGCCCCAGGCGGTGTTGCCCAGGAACTCCTGGACCATCTTGCCGACCAGGGGCCCCCGCCAGATGATCGGACTCCGCTCGTCGGCGATGAAACCGATGGACATCAGGTTGATGCCGTAACGCTCGACCGGGATGAGCTTCCGGTCCGGGGTCACCGACGGCCGCTCATGGGTCCCGAACATGATGTGCTGGCTGGGACCGTAGATATCGGCGTCCAGCAGGCCGACCTTGGCCCCTTCGGCGACCAGGGCCAGCGCCAGATTGGCCGCCACCGTGGACTTGCCGACCCCTCCCTTGCCGCTCGCCACCGCGATGGTGTGGGCGATCCCGGGGACCAGGTCCTGGTAGACGACCCCGCCGGCCGCAGCCGGATTGGAGGTCATGCGGACCTCGACCTCTTCGACTCCCGCCAGCGCCCCCACCAATTCCCGGGCCTGGCTCTGGAACTGTTCCTTGACCGGGCCGGCTGGCGTGGTCAGTTCGATGTCGAATGAGACTTTGCCGCCCTCGATGGTCAGGTTCTTCACGAAGCCCAGGGTGACGATGTCCTTTTTGAGGTTGGGGTCCTGGATCGCCTTGAGGGCTTCCAGGACCATCTCCCCGGTGGGTCCGCCGGTCGTGTTCTCAGCTGTCATCACAATCCCCTTCAGTGGTTCGGATAGCGTGCCTGATCCTGGTCCGTCGATCTCTCGGGCCGGGTCCGCAATATAGACCCCGACCGCCACCCGTCCAGCATGCCCCCTGATCGGGAGGGGTGAAACCAGAACGCCTCGCGGTCCACAGACCACGAGGCGCCTGGCACATTGACGCTGGTGTCCCCAGGGGGAATCGAACCCCCGTTTCCGGATTGAAAGCCCGGTGTCCTAGGCCACTGGACGATGGGGACGAGGGTGATGGGGAGAGAGAGGGGAATTGAACCCCCGACCCCCAGGGCCACAACCTGGTGCTCTAACCAACTGAGCTACTCTCTCCACGAACCGAACTGGCGCGCCTGGCAGGAGTCGAACCTGCGACCGGTGGATTAGAAGTCCACTGCTCTATCCAACTGAGCTACAGGCGCTCGCAGGTGCCTGCTCAAGAAACGCTAAAATGAGGGTTAGGTCCAGTCCCCGCAACGTCTGAATGACTTGCGGTGTCCCGGATGCTTGATGATACTCTGGCGACGGACAAACGGTAAACAGGAGGCTCCGGCCTGCGTATCACCTGTGTCGTGGTCGAGTTCCTGAATCAAGTACCCCTCTGAGGAGAACCCGGTGACCAGGACCCTGCGATTCGCTGCCCCGCTCGTACTGATCCTGCTGCTGGCCCCGGTCGCATCGGGTCAGCTGACGCCGGACCCGACCCCCCGGTACACACTCTTCTCGGGCCTGCACCCCACCCCACTGCAGATGGTCGTGCACAACGTGCAGCACCCCACTCTGCGTCTGGCCCTGGGGGATGCCCCACCCACCCCCATGCAGTACGTTTACGGCCGGTCGGACTGGGAGTTCGGACGGGCCTGGTTGGGTTCGTTGATCGGTCTCGGCTTCGCCTACGTCAGCGACCTGCTGATCCATTATCAGACCGACTTCAGCAAGGCGGATCCGTTCCTGAGCGAGGACGATGGTTCCGGCGAGGTGGTCTATAACATCCTGCTTTATGGCGGTTTCGCCCCCCTCTTCGGTCTGCGCGGGATACGGCAGGTGAATCCGTGGTACGGCAACCCCACCGGCGGCTATCTGGGCGGGGTGGCCGGGGCGCTGGGCGGACTGGCGCTGTGGACCAATGAGGGGAAGAAAGAGAGCTTCCGCGGCATCATGCTGACCAGCGGTCTGATGGCCCTGGGCACCACGATAGGCTACCACCTCTTTAATTGAAATCAGGGCTCGCGAATCCGGCCGCTCTGCCACGGCGGGTTCGATCCCTCTTACAAGTCTATCGCCTTCGTATTGCAGTAGACCTGGTCGGGGCGGCCGGATTTGAACCGGCGACATCCTGCTCCCAAAGCAGGTGCGCTACCGGACTGCGCCACGCCCCGAGGTAGTCCTCTCACCGGAGCGTCAATCTAAGTCCTCGCGTTCCCGGGCCAAAGCCCGGAGGTGTTCGGCCAGGGCTCGGAAGGCCCGGGCGCGATGCGAGTGCTCCTGCTTGTACCGCTCACCCAGTTCGGCCACCGTCCGGCCTTCGTCCGGGATCAGGAAGACCGGGTCGTACCCGAACCCGCTCGTCCCGCGCTCCTGCTCGGTGACCACGCCACTCCATTCCCCCCGGCAGATTACCTCGCGGACCTCCGGGGCGGTGGTCACCAGGACGGCGGTGCAGACGAACCGTCCCCTCCGCTCTTCGGGGTCCCGACCGGCCAGTCGCTCCAGCAGGAGGCGCCGGTTGGCCGCATCGTCCGCTCCGGCTCCGGCGAAACGGGAGGAGTAGATGCCGGGTCCGCCGCCGAGGGCCTCGACCTCCAGGCCGGAGTCGTCGGCGATAGCGGGGAGTCCGGAGAGACGGGCCAATACGCGGGCTTTCTTCAGGGCGTTGGCTTCGTAGGTGGCGCCGTCCTCAGCCACCTCCAGCCGGATGCCCAACTCGGCCGGGGTGAGGAGTCGGACCTCGACCCCGGCGAGCAGACCGGCGATCTCGCCGACCTTGTGGGGATTGTTGGTCGCCAGGGCGACCGGCAGCCGGTCGTCCGCGTTCACGGCGACGCGGCGCCCTCCCGCCCGGACGACGCCTGCCGGTAGAGGTCCTCCTCCAGTTCGTCCACCTCGTCGGGCCAGCTCAACAGGTCCTCACCGTCCTTGGCCCGGCGCAGTTCGAGGTAGAGGCCGGACAATCCGGCGGAGAGACTGCTCACGGCATAGGCCGTACCGATCCCGGTCAACAGCAGCAGGGAGAGCCCACCCAGGATGGCGCCCAGGAAGGACCCGACGCCCGCCGGGAAGGGACCGGGGACGGGCAGCCCGGCTGCGGTCACCGGGGCCAGGGCGAGCAGCCAGCGGGACGGGTCGTCGAAGAAGGGACAGCCGAGCGGGAGGAAGTGCAGTGCGGCGCCGGCCAGGTCCCGGAACCCCGGGCCCATCGCCCGCCCCGCCGTCCCGGCGAAGAAGACCAGGGCGGAGTAGAGCAGCGAGGCGCTCACCCAGACGGCCAGGGTCGTGGCGAAGAGTGTCACCAGCGTTCCGGCCGCCGTCCGCCAGGGCACCCGGAAGAGGAGCCCGAAGGTCTGGATGGCCCCTTCGACCGCATCCTCCCCGGTGGCCGCCGTCACCGCCGGAGCCAGCAGCAGCGAGAGCAGCAGGGCCAGCAGGACCAGGATCACGCCCAGCGCCACCGCCAGTCCGAGCGGAGCCGAGAGACCGATCAGGACCGGACCCACGGTCGGGATCCGGGCCACCCAGCCCAGCAGCAGCAGTGGGAGCACGCCCAACAGGAGCAGCAGGCCGAGCAAGAAGGGGATCCCGATAGTCGAACGGGCATGGGTCAGGGCGAAGCGCCAGGCGTCGGTGGCGCCGTAGAAGTCGTCCCCCTTGAGTTCCCGGCAGGTGATCTTGGCCGCCCCGGTCGCCCCTATCAGCAGCAGCAGCAAACCCCCCACCAGACCGATGTTCCAGACCAGGTCGGGGAGGATGGGGCCGGGGGAGAGGGGGAAGAGCCGGTAGAAGGCCCAGACCCAGGCCGGAGACCGGCCGGCGATCAGATGGGCGGCGTAACCGACGACCAGGTAGAAGACCCAACCCCAGGCGAGTCCCTTCAGGGTCACTGCGATCTTCTTGGCCCCCGCCCCCCGGCGGGGAGCCTGCCAGGCGGCCTGCAGCCAGTCCCAGGATGACGTCACGTCCTCCTCCTCCGGTCCAGGGTCCGTTGACCACCTCTCATCTTACAGTGAGGATCGGGGCCAGCGCACGGGCGAGCACCACGAACTCCTCCACCGAGAGCGTCTCGGCCCGACGGCTCGGATCGATCCCGGCTGCTTCGGCCTTGGCCCCCGCGTTCTCCCCGGGCCGGAGAGGGAGGACCTCCAGACTGTTGCGCAGCATCTTCCGCCGCTGTCCGAAGGCCGCCTTGACCACCTGTCGGAACAGGTGCAGAGATGGTCCGCCGGTCCCACCCACCCCGTGACGGGGGGCTTCCAGGAAGTGCAGTCGGACCACGGCCGATTCGACCCGCGGAGGGGGACGGAACGCACCCCGCCCGACCCGGAAGAGGAGTTCGACCTCGGCCTGGACCTGCAGGAGCACGCTCAGGATGCCGTAAGTCCGACCGCCGGGCGGCGCGACCAGGCGTTCGGCCACCTCCCGCTGCATCATCAGCACCGCCCGCTGCGGCGACGGCTCGGCCTCGAGCGCGGCGAAGAGCACCGGGCTGGTGATGGCGTAGGGGAGATTGCCGACCAACAGCCACGACTCTCCGGGGCCCAGGTCGAGCCAGCCGGCAAGGGGCCGGGAGAGCACATCACCCTGGAGGATTACGAGGTCACCGGCGGGCGGGCAGGCGGTGAGCCGGGCCGCCAGCCGGCGATCGAGTTCGACGGCCACCAGCCGGGCGGCCCGGACAGCCAGTCGGCCGGTCAGCACACCTCGCCCCGGACCGATCTCCAGGACGCTCCGGCCGTCGGGCGCCAAGGCCTCTACGATCCGGTCCGCCACATCCTCGGCGTGCAGGAAATGCTGGCCCAGCGGGGGTAGGCGAGGCATCTCACTCCAGCCTGTCGGGAGTGAGACCGAAGAGCCTGAGGGCG
>CAYUVJ010000174.1:0-5526 GCA_964447955.1 uncultured Gemmatimonadota bacterium | reverse complement strand
CTGGCCGGGATTCCCGACCCGATCGATCTGCTCCCCGGATATGTGACCGAGGCGGTCCGCAACCTCAAGACAGGCATCCTCAAGGAGAAGAGCATCAGCCTCGACCTCGAGGAGACGCTCATCGCCTTGAGCATCAGCTCCACCACCAATCCGGCCGCGCAGCTGGCCATGGAGCGACTCCAGGACCTGCGGGACTGTGAAGCCCATATGACGCATATCCCCACCCCGGGAGACCAAGGGGGCCTGCGCAGCCTGGGGATCCACCTGACCAGCGACCCGAACTTCTCTACCAAGGACCTCTTCGTCACCTGAACCGGGGCGACGTCGGGAATAGTCCGGAAGCCATCAAGGAGTCCGCTCATGAAGTCCTTCCGCAGAACAGCCGTCGTGCTCATGAGTCTCGCCCTGACAGCGTGCAGTCTGGGCGGCGGGAACCCCTTCCTGGAAGAGGAGTGGGACACCGCCTTCGGCGTGCCGCCCTTCGACCGCATCGAGGACAGTCATTATCTGCCGGCCTTCCGCCAGGCCATGGCCGAGCACAAGGCCGAGATCGACGCCATCGTCAACGACCCGGCGCCGCCGACCTTCCAGAACACCATCGAGGCACTGGACCGGAGCGGCCGGGCCTACACCCGGGTGGCCAGCGTCTTCGGGGCGGTCGAGTCGGCCCACTCCAACGACACCATCCGGGAGGTGGCTCAGACCCTGGCACCCGAGCGGGCTGTGCACGCGGACGACATCGCGCTCAACCGGGCGCTCTTCGATCGGGTCAAGACGGTCTATGAAGAGCGTGCCTCGCTCGGTCTGACCCCCGAGCAGATGCGTCTGCTGGAAGAGACCCACAAGGGATTCGTGCGCAGCGGTATCGACCTTGACGAGACCGCCCAGGCCCGCCTGCGGGAGATCAACTCCGAAGAGGCCGAACTCTCGCAGAAGTTCGGGGACAACCTGCTGGCCGAGACCAACGCCTTCGAACTCCACGTCACCGACGAGGCCGACCTGGGCGATCTGCCGGCCGGTCTCAAGGCGGGCGCCGCCGATGAGGCCAGGCGCCGCGGCCACGACAGCGGCTGGTCCTTCACCCTGCAGCGGCACAGCATCGAACCCTTCCTGCAGTACTCCCCCAACCGGGAGCTGCGGCGCAGGATCTACACGGGTTATGTGATGCGGGGGGACAACGACAACGCCCAGGACAACAAGGCGATCCTCTCCCGGATCGCCGCCCTGCGGGCGGAGCGGGCCGGTCTGATGGGCTACGAGACCCATGCCCACTTCGTGCTCTCGGACAACATGGCCGAGACCCCCCAGCGGGTATACAGCTTCCTCGACCAGATCTGGCGGCCGGCCCTGCGGGTGGCCAGGGAGGAGCGGGATGCGCTGCAGCAGATGATGCGTCAGGACGGCATCACCGGCACGATGGAAGGCTGGGATTGGCGCTATTACTCGGAGAAAGTGCGCAAGGCCCGCTACGCGCTGGACGAAGAGACCCTCCGCAACTACTTCCAGGTGGATGCGGTACGGGATGGGGTGTTCATGGTCGCCACCCGTCTGTATGGCCTGACCTTCACCGAACTCCCCGATCTGCCCCGCTGGCATCCCGACCAGCAGGTCTTCGAGATCAAGGAGGCCGACGGCACCCACCTGGGCATCCTCTACATGGATTTCTTCGCCCGGGAGAGCAAGCAGGGCGGGGCGTGGATGAACGACCTGCGGGCTCAGAGGAAGCTGGACGGGGACGTGAAGGCGGTGGTGACTACCAATTTCAACTTCCCGCCCCCCAGCGGTGACGAGCCATCGCTCATCTCGTTCGACGACGCACTGACCCTGGCCCACGAGTTCGGTCACGCCCTCCACGGCCTGATGTCGGACGTGACCTACGAGTCGCTCTCGGGCACGGCCGTGCCGCGGGACTTCGTCGAGTTCCCCTCGCAGGTCATGGAGAACTGGATGAGCGAGCCCGAGGTGCTGCGCATGTACGCCCGGCATTATCGGACGGGTCAGCCGATCCCCGACGAGTTGATCCAGAAGATCAAGGCGGCGGGGCAGTTCGGTCAGGGTTTCGCCACCGTGGAGTACATGGCGGCCTCCTACCTCGACCTGGCCTGGCATATGCTCAAGGAGCCGGTAGAGCAGGATGCCCGGACCTTCGAGACCGCCGAGATGGACCGTATCGGGCTGATCGGCCAGATCCCGCCCCGCTATCGGAGCGGCTACTTCCAGCACATCTTCGCCGGCGGTTACTCGGCCGGCTATTACGCCTACATCTGGGCCGAGGTGCTGGACGCCGACGCCTTCCAGGCCTTCAAGGAGACCAGTCTCTTCAACCGGGAACTGGCCGCCCGCCTGCGCGAGCACGTGCTCTCCAAGGGGGGTACCCGGCCCGGCATGGAGCTCTACCTGGCCTTCCGGGGCAAGGAGCCGGGGATCGACGCCCTGTTGACCAAGCGGGGACTGAAGTAGGTCTCAGCAGCAGGACTCACCGCTGTGGGGGAGCCGCCCTGTTCCAGTCGGGCGGCTCCACCCCCAGCAGGTGCCGGACGAAGAAGTCCCTCCGGCGACGCTCCCCGTAGTCGCCACCGATGGCATGTCCTACTCCCGGCAGTACCAGCAGGTCGAAGTCCTTATCTGCCTCCACCAGCGCGTCGACCACCTGCAGGGTCGAGGCCGGGTCGACGTTGGTGTCCATCTCGCCCACGATCAGGAAGAGCTTTCCTTCCAGCCGGTGGGCATTGACGACGTTCGAGGCAGCCTCGTACCAGGGTCCGATGGGGTAGCCCATCCACTGCTCGTTCCACCAGATCTTGTCCATCCGGTTGTCGTGGCAGCCGCAGGAGGAGACGGCCACGGTGTAGAAATCGGGGTGGAAGAGCAGGCCCCCCAGGGAGTTCTGCCCTCCGGCCGAGTGGCCGTAGATGCCCACTCCCCGGTCGATGTCGTACCAGGGGTAGCGTTCGGCCACGGCCCGGTGCCACAGGATGCGGTCGGGGAAGCCGGCATCGCCCAGGTTCCTCCAACAGACGTCATGGAAGGCCTTGGAGCGGTTCGAGGTGCCCATGCCGTCGATCTGGACCACCACGAAACCCAACTCGGCCAGGGCCTGGGTCTGACCGAAGGCCCGGAAGGACTTGGGCACGAAGGAATCATGGGGGCCGGCGTAGATGTACTCGATGACCGGCCAGGAGTGCGCGGGATCGAAGTTCGACGGTCGCCAGATGACGCCCCAGATATCGGTCGTCCCGTCCCGACCCTTGGCCACGAACGGTTCGGGGAGACGGACCCCGGCGGCGACCAGATCGGTGATGTCCCCCTTCTCCAGCTCCAGCACGGTCCGACCGTCGGAGGCCCGGCGGAGCACCGACTCGGGAGCACGGTCCACCAGTGACCAGGTGTCCACGAAGAAGGCCCGGTCGTCGGACCAGACCGTGCTGTGGTCGCCGGTTCCCGAGGTCAGCCGGACCGGCGTGCCACCGTCGATACTGACCCGATAGACATCGCACAGATAGGGATCGACCGCAGAATCCATGCCGCTGGCCTCGAAGACGATCTGACGGGTCTCGGGATCGACGTGCAGCACACTCCGTACCGGCCAGGCCCCCCGGGTGATCTGCCGCTTCACCTGCCCCGTCTCCCCGTCGTACAGGTAGAGATGGTTCCACCCGTCCCGCTCGGAGACCCAGATGATCTCCCGCCCGTCGTCCAGGTCGTGGCGGAACCGCTTGCCGCTGTAGTGGATGAAGGTGGGACTGGCCTCCTCGATGAGCGCCCGGACCTCCCCGGTGTCCGCCGCCACTTCGAGCACCCGGTAGGTCTGATGCCCCCGGGCGTTGAACTCGAAGGTGAAGGCCCGGGAGTCCTCGCGCCAGGCGAGCCGGCTCAGGTCGTACTGGTCGCGGAACAGCGTATCGTCCACGACCCGGGCAGTGCCGGTCGCGACCTCGAAGAGGACGGGACGGCGCTGGTCCAGCACGTCCCCCGGTTTGGCGTAGACCCGGGTACTGTGCTTGGGCTGGACCTGGTCGTCGGGTGAGGATTCCACGTAGTGGACTAGGCGCTCGTATCCGGGGTGCTCGAACAGGGTCACCAGCCGGCGGGAATCGGGCGACCAGACCGGCCGGGTGTGGTAGGCCCCCGGGGAGCCGTCATGGCTGAGCCGGACCTCGGTCCCGTCCGCCCGGTCTCGGACCCACAGGTCATGGTCCCGGATGAAGGCCTCCCGGGTGCTGTCGGGGGCGACCACCGCCCGTTCGCCCTCGCTGCTGGGTCGGGCGGTCCGTGGGGCGCGCTCCGGGATGGGTGTGCTGCGCAGGGTGTAGTCGCGGGTGTCGCAGCTCCAGCGGCGGCCGTCATGCTCGAACGTGATGGTCCGCTCCCTTTGGAACCCGATCCGGTCGAAGGGGAGGTCGCCGGCGGTGAAGGAGGACCCGGTCTCCCGGTTGAGGGCGGCGGCCAGCCGGGCGTGGTCGAAGGCCGGGGTGCGGCGGGCCCGGGCCGCGTCGACCAGCAGGAAGACCTTCCCTTCCCGCGACTGCTTGCGGTACCAGAACCGACTGCTCTCGCCGATCCACTCCAGCCGCCCGATGGTGTCGAAGACCTGCTCTCGGGTCTCCCGCTGGAGCCGGTCGGCCCGCTCGTAATCGGCCAGGGTGCCCTGGGCTATGGTCGGAGCGGCCGGCAGTGCACCGCACAGCATCAGCAGGACGAAGAGGATGGTCCGATAACGGGTCTGGAAACCGAATGAGGAGATGAATCCTGCCGGATAGACGGACGAGAACGGGAACGACATGGCTGCGGACTCCAGGCTGGGGTGGATGCTACCGAGGATACCAGCATCGGATTCCGACCGACAATCCATCGGAACATCCCGCGGAGAGTGTCCGCTCCCTTGGGGTGACCAGGGCCGACCTGGATCAGACATCGCCCCGGGTGGAGGGAACACGTCTTCCACCTCCTTCCCCCTGGGAACCATCGCCGTGTAGACTGACCGGGTGCTCCTCGGACAACCCCCTTCCTGGAGGCGTGCCATGCTGCGCTCCCTGTCCCGGTGCCGGACGTTCCCGTCCCGGATCCCGGTCCTTTTCGGAACTCTTGTACTCCTCGTCCTGGCGACCGCCTGCTCGGGCGGCCGGGGTCCGGTCTTCACGGTCACAGTGGACGGGTCGGTAGCCGATCAGCCGCTGGACGGCCGGATGCTCCTGCTCATCGCCGCCGACGAGGGGTCGGAACCCCGCTTCCAGGTGAGCGCCAGCTATGCTTCGGCCCAGGTGCTGGGACAGGACGTGGAGGGCCTGCGGCCCGGTCAGCCGGTCGTCTTCGACGACTCGGTCTTCGGCTATCCGGTCGAGAGCCTGGCCGACCTGCCCGCCGGTGAGTACTCCGTCCAGGTGGTACTCCACCGCTACGAGACCTTCGTGCTGTCCACCGGCCACACCGTCAAGCTCCCGATGGACCGGGGAGCGGGACAGAACTGGCGACAGGCGCCGGGGAACCTCTACAGCACGCCCCAGACGGTGCGGGTCGGACCCGGTG
>CAYUVJ010000173.1:1503-5529 GCA_964447955.1 uncultured Gemmatimonadota bacterium | reverse complement strand
ACCGGGATAGATGGTGTTCCCGTTCAGCGCGTTCCACAGTTTGAGGTCGGTCACCGTGATCCCGAACTTCTGGGCGATGTCCCAGAGGGTGTCGTTACGACCGACCGTGTAGACGCCGTCACCGGGCAGGGCCGCGCTGGCCACGGCCGGCCGGCTGACCACCCGGGTGTTACGGGGATAGAGCGTCAAGGACTGGCCGGCGTAGATGGTGTTGCCGCGGAGGTTGTTCCACTGACGGATCTGGACCCAGGTGATGCCGTAACGGGTGGCGATGCCGCTGATGGTGTCACCACGCCGCACCGTGTAGCGCATGGGCGTGCCGGCAGCCGGGGCGGTGGCCCGGCGGGAGAGGCTGGCGATCTCCGCATCGGTCAGGAAACGGGAGGGTTCCCGTTTGGGGATGCGCAGCATCTGCCCGATCTGAAGGTTGCGGTCGTCACGGATACCGTTCTCGGAGCGGATATCCGACCAGGCCACACCGGTCCGGCGGGCGATGTCGGTCCCGGTGTCCCCCCGACGGACCACGTACTGCTCGTAGCTCTTGCGCCCTTCAGCGGGTAGCTGTTCGAAGGCCGCGATGAAGATGTCTGTGGCACCCACCGGGAGTCGCAGGTCGTAGCCCTCCCGCGGGGTGATGTTGGCGTGGAGCTCGGGGTTGAGCTCCCGCAGGACACTCAAGCTGGATCCGATCAGTTCGGCCACCTGCTCCAGGGCGACGGGGCCGGTCAGGTGTACGACCTCGTAGCTTCCCCGGAAGGTAGGCTGGTAGATGACGTCATCGAACCCGAACCGGGATGGGTTCTTGCTGATCGCCAGGGCGGCCAGATAGTACGGGACGTAGTTGACCGTCTCCCGCGGCAGCCGACTGTAGATGGACCAGTAATCGGTGGGCCGGTTCCGGCTGCGGTTGTAGCGCTGGGCACTGCGGACCCGGCCCTCCCCGCTGTTGTAGCCGGCCATGGCCAGCGGCCAGGTCCCGAACTCGGCGTAGAGGTCCTTCAGGTAGGCTGAGGCGGCCACAGTGCTCTTCTCGAAATCGTGCCGTTCGTCTCGGAAGTCATCGATGAAACGGGTCTGGAGACCGTACTTGCGTGCGGTGTAGGACATGAACTGCCACGGTCCGGTCGCCGTGGCCCGAGAGAAGGCCCGATGGCTGAAACCGCTCTCGATCATGCAGAGGTAGACCATGTCCCGGGGGAGTCCCTCCTGCTCCAGCCGGTCCTCCACCAGGGTCCGATACCGGCCGCTGCGCTCCAGCCAGACCCGGAAGTTGTTCCTCCCCCGTCCGATGTAGTAGCTCAGGGAACGCCAGACCCGCTGCCAGGCCGCGTCGGGATAGTCGCGCAGTCCCAGTTCGATGTCGATCCGTCCATCATCCTCCATCTGCAGCAGCAGATCCCGGATCTCCTGCCACGACCCGGGCGGGGGATCGCGCTCCTCCTCCATGGCGGCGTTCATGGCGGCCAGGTCGACGATGTCCTCCGCCTGGACCTGGGCCAACTGGGCAGCGTCGATCTCCAGGTCGGGGAGCAAGCGGTCGTAGAGGGCGTTGGTGCGGGTCCAGAGGGATTCGAACTCGCCCCGCAACCGCAGCATGGCCTCGTGCCGAACCGTCTCCTCCTCGGTGGCCGGGGACTCGCTCTCCAGGCGGGCCCGGCTCGGGATCAGGCGGTCGGCTTCGAGCAGGACCTGGAGTGCCTCTTTGAGGTGGAACTCGGCGGTCCGCAGATCGGCAGCCGCGTGTCCCCGTTCCGCCTCGTCCAGTTGGGCGGCCGCTTCGTCCAGAAAGGCCCGGGCTCCGCTGGCCGGAGTGGGTTCGGCGGAGTCCGGGACGATCTCCGATACAACGTCGGGTGTCGTGTCCTGCGCCTGGACGGTATCGGGTCCGGCCGTCAGGGAGGATGATGAGGCTGAGGAGACAGCACACCCGGCCGCCAGCAGGAGCAGGATCCCGCTCCCTGCGGTATGGGTCCACTGCGCGCGGACCGTTCGATGTCGTTTCGCGTAACTCATTGTCGGATAAGGGATTTCAAGCCGGGAATATATCCGTGTGGCGCTGCGGGTGTCAACGAGTAACCCCGGTCGGCTGTGGCGGGGGGTCCTCCGGGGTCACCGTGACCGGGATGACCAGGGCCCGGGTATAACCCAGTTCGGTCAGTCGGGGCAGCAGCGCTTCGGCTTCCTCACGAGTGGCCTTCCGACCGACCCGGATGCGGTAATAGGGGCGGGTGAAGAAGACGAACACCTCTTCCTCGGGCAGCAGGGGACGGAGCCGCTCCATCAGGGACTCCGCCTCCTCGGCCGAGGGGGTGATGGCGACCTGAACCTGGTATTCCTTGTGGGCATCGCGCGCGGCCATCGCACCCGCGACGGCTGTGGTGTCGGGAGCAGGCGGGAGTTCGACCGGCACCACCGGGGGAAGGGTGCTCTCCCCCAGGCCGACCAGCGGCAGTGCGGTCTCCGGATACTCCCGCATAGTCAGGTCACTGCTCCGCTCCGGGGGCGAGGTCAGGAGCTGACCGGTGAGGTCATCCGACTGCTCGGTCGCGACCGGCGCCGAGAGCCGCTCGGGACGCTCGACATAGCGGGGGGGGCCGGCCCCCGCGCAGCCGGCGAGCAGTATCGCCGTCAGCAGGGGAAGGATGGGCTGGACCGGGATCCGGGCGATTCCTGCGTACCTCATCGTGTCTCCTCCCGAGGGGGCGCCGGCTCCGCCGTGACCAGACGATGGAGCAGCGGCAGGAGCACCTCGTGGTGGCCCAGGAAGACGTGCCCGGTCCCCCCGGCCAGAGTAGGCCGGCCGACCACGTTCACCCGGGGGCGATAGTGATCGTACATGTCGAAGTTGGCGGCATGGAACCCTCGGGCCGGGTGCCCGGCGTTGCGGGCCATGGCCAGCGCCTTGATAAACACCTCGGGCATGATGACCGCCGAGCCGATGTTCAGGACGACCGAGCCTTCGGTCAGGCCGGTGATATGCGCGGCCAGGATGAGGAAATCCCGGTAGGTCAGGCGCCCCACCAGAGCCCCATCCATCCGCGGATGCTGATGGATGATCTCGGTGCCGATGGCCGAATGGACGGTCACCGGCACCCCGGCTTTCCACAGCCGCCAGAAGATCGAGTGTTCACGCCAGGGAGCATCGATCCGGTCGATGTAGCGCCCCACCCCTTCGCCGTAACCCAGGCCGTCCTCCTCGGCCTGCCGGGCGGCTTCGTGCAGATGGGCGCCGGTCTCCTCCCACATCCCGAACGTGCCGTCCCCCAGGTTCGCCGCCACATCCTCACTGGTCGCCCCGATGAGCGCGATCTCGAAATCGTGGATCATCCCTGCCCCGTGGGTCGCCACACAGGAGACATTCCCCCGCTCGGCCAGGTCGATGACCAATGGAGAACAGCCGACCTTGATCATGTGAGCGCCCATCATCCAGAGAACCGGCCGCCCGGCCTCACCGGCCTGGCGCATCCGCCGAGCAAATTCCCGCAGGTCAGCCCCGGCGAGGATCTCCGGCAGTTGTGCTTCGGCCTCCTCCCGGTCCATCGGGGCCGGGACCCGGAGGAAGGATGAGACGTGGACCTTGTTGGACCGCTCGGCCAGGGGCCGTGTCCTCAGCCCATCGGGGTCGAATACCGGGTAGCGGCTCATCGGGACTCCCGGGTCGAGACCGAAGCGAAGAAACGGCTGTGATGGGGTGATTGTTCGACGATCCCATGGGCGACACGCTGCACGGCCTCCGGGGAGATGCGGGCCATCGCGTCGTGTTCGGTGCAATCCCCCCGTTCACAGCGGGGGCAGCCCTCCGAGGGCGCCTGGAAGGCCTTGTGCCCGGGGCCCCAGGGACCCCAGCGGACCGGACTGAAGGGTCGTCCGGCGGGATATACTCCGACCACCTTGGTGCCGACCGCGGCGGCCAGGTGGAGCGGACCCGTGCTGTTGGAGATCATCGTGTCGCAGGACTTGTAGACCCAGGCCAGTTGCCCGAGCGTGGTCTGACCGGTCAGGTCGACGACCCCGGGAACCTCGGCC
>CAYUVJ010000173.1:0-1493 GCA_964447955.1 uncultured Gemmatimonadota bacterium | reverse complement strand
CCACCCGGGCGGTGAGGTCATGCTCGGCCCCGACCCCGGTGACGACCACCTGGATGCCGTCCGCTCGGAGAAGTCCGGCCAGACGCTGGAAGTGCTCGATCGGCCAGGCCGGCGCCGAACCCCGGCTGCCGGGATGGAGGGCTACCAGGTTCTGGTCAAGACGGATCCCCTCGCCCTCCATCAGGGTCCGCGCCGGACCCTGGTCGGACGGCGGCGGAGGCAGGTAGAGCTGGGGGGTCCCGGCTTCCTGCCCGGTCAGGGCCTGGAGCAGCTCGAGGTTGTATTCCACTTCATGGCGGAGGTTCTCTTTCCTGTGGCCCCACCAGCGGACGTTGAAAAGAGGACCGTAGAACCGCCAGGCCGTGCCTACCCGCAAGGGGATGCCGGCCATCAGCGCGGCGAGGGCGTTCCGTAGGGTCGGACGGAGTACCAGCAGGGCTCCGTAGTCACGGCTTCGGAGCACCCGGGCCAGATCGGCAGTCCGTCCGCCGGGATCGGCCACCGCTTCGGAGAGGTCGGGGTGTGCCCGCATCAGGTCGACCAGCCCGGGGGCGCAGACCAGTTCGACCTCGGTCTCACGACCCAGACGACGGGCGGCGGTCGCTACCGGCAGACACAGCAGCGTATCCCCCAGGGCGTCGTTGCGCAGCAGCCCGATCCGCGCTGGACGATGGAGACGGGCACTCACCGGCCGCTCCTCTCGGATTCGGATGATGCTGTTCCGGGACGACGGCGCGCACGCGCTTCCACCGCCCGGGTCAGCACCCCCTCCAGCCCGTCGGTGAACTCGCGGCGCAGGTTGGAGAGGGTCTTACGATAATAACGGGTCGGGCGACCGATAGGGTCCGAGATTTGACGATGGCCCAGAACCGGTCGTCCTCTCATCTCGGCCGCCAACCCTTTGACCAGATAGGTCCGGCCGACCGCCGCCGGGTCGAGCACAGCGATCCGATGGCGATGCCGTTCCTCCATGACCAGCAGGACGTCGGCCTCCCGAGCCAGTTCCGGGGTGAGCTGTCGCGGGCGATGCGCCGACAGGTCGATGCCTTCACCGGCGGCCGCTTTCCGGGCTTCCGGCATGGCCTCACCCCAGTCGACGGCGGCGATCCCCGCCGAGGCCACATCGTAGTCTCCGTTCAGGCCCGCCTGCTGCAGTATCTGGCGGAAGACCCCCTCACCGAGGGGACTGCGGCAGGTGTTCCCCGTACAGACCACCAGGATGAGCGGTATGGCCCGCCCTCCCTCGACCGCCAGACCGCTGCGCCGGGCCAGGCTGTTCCGGCTGACCGCTCCCTCGCGACGCACGCGGAGGGGCAACGAGCGGGCGTCCACCACCGTACTGGCCGGCCCCGGAGGGAGCCGACCACCATCGACCACCACATCGAGTTCGACCGGGAAGAGTTCGAGGATGCCTTCCGGGTCGTTCCGGGGTTCCTCACCGTGACGGTTCGCACTGGTCGAGACGATCGGACGGCCCAGCAGCCCCGGGAGTC
>CAYUVJ010000172.1:0-5585 GCA_964447955.1 uncultured Gemmatimonadota bacterium | reverse complement strand
GACTGGATAGCCTTCTCGATCGGACCGATCAGCGACTTGTCATACGGGTTGACCATGATCAGGGTCGGATCTGGTGTGCTGATGTTGGAGACCTGGTTGATCGGCATGCTGGAGTCGTAGGCTTCGACCCGGACGTGCTCGATCAGCGCCGGGGTGGCCTTGCCGGTTCTCAGCTTGGAGAACTCGGTCTGGGTCACCGTCACGGCTTTGTCCATCCGGTCCTTGGCATCGTCGTTGATCAGCTCAACTATCATGGGATGCACCCTCCACCAGCGTACCGACCTTCTCTCCCTGGACAATGCTGCGCAGTGCCCCGGGGTTCAGCAGGTTGTATACCAGAATGGGAAGGTTGTTGTCCATGCAGAGGGAAACGGCGGTGGCATCCATCACCTTGATACCCCGCTGCAGGACTTCAAGGTAGCTCAGGCTGTCGAACAGTTCTGCGTCGGGCTGCTTGAGAGGGTCAGCGGAATATACGCCGTCGACGCGGGTGCCCTTCAAGATGATGTCGGCTTCGATCTCGATAGCGCGGAGGGAAGCGGCGGTGTCGGTGGTGAAGTAGGGGTTCCCGGTCCCGGCCGCGAAGATGACCACTCGGCCCTTCTCCAGATGCCGGATCGCCCGACGCCGGATGAAGGGTTCGGCGACTGCCTGCATGTCGATAGCGGTTTGAACCCGGGTGGGTACCCCGATCTTCTCAAGGGCATCCTGGAGGGCCAGGCTGTTGATGACCGTGGCCAGCATGCCCATATAGTCGGCGCTGACCCGGTCCATGCCTTCGGCGGCGGCGGTGAGTCCTCGGAAGATGTTGCCACCGCCGGTGACGACACCGATCTGCACACCGAGGAGGTAGCTGTCCTTGACCTCTTCGGCGATATAGTTGACGGTGGCCGGTTCGATCCCATACCCCTGTGCACCGTACAGGGCTTCGCCGCTGAGCTTCAGGAGGATCCGCTTGTACTTCAGGCCCATGGAGCCACTCTCAGTCTAAGGCGTCATGCCTCCGGTGAGTCGGCTTCCCGTCAGGCGCCCTCCCCCAGCTGGAATCGGGTGAAACGCGCGATCTGGATGTTCTCACCCAGCGAGGCGATGGTCTCTTTGAGCAGTTCTTCGACCGTCTTGTCTCCGTCCCGGATGTAGGCCTGGTCGAGCAGACAGACCTGCGCATAGTACTTCTCGATCCGGCCTTCGACAATACGCTCGATGACATTGTCGGGCTTGCCTTCGTTGCGGGCGATCTCCCGGTTGATCTCCCGCTCCTTCTCCAGTTCGTTCGCCGGTAGCTCGTCACGGCCGACATAGGCGGGTGCATAGGCAGCGATCTGCATCGCAACTTCTTGGCAGAAGGTCTGGAACTGGTCTGTACGGGCCACGAAGTCGGTCTCACAGCGGACCTCGACCAAGACGCCGATCTTCCCGCCCTGGTGGATGTACGCGTAGACCAGACCTTCGTTGGCGGCCCGACCGGCCTTCTTGGCGGCCTGGGCGATGCCCTGCTTGCGAAGGATGTCGATGGCGGCTTCTAGGTCTCCCCCGGTCTCCTGCAGGGCCCGTTTGCAGTCCATCATGCCCGCCCCGGTCTTCTCCCGGAGTTGCTTGACGACGGCGGCGGAGATCTGTGCGTCACTCATGCTGCTGCCTTCACTTTCCCTATTCACGAGATGCGGGCAGGAACCTCGTCACCACCCGCGTAAGCCTGCTGTTCGGTTCAGTCGCTCTTGGTGCTGAGTTGGGAAGGACGCCGACGACGGGGCTTCTTCTTGGCTGCCGCTTCGCCGGTCGCCGGAGCCTCTTCCTCTTCGACGATCTCTTCGACCCGGATCTTGGCCGGCACCTCGAACTCGGTCAGCCCATCATCGGTATCGGCGAGGGCTTCAGGCTTGAACTTCATCAAGCCTTCGATAGCGGAGTCGGCGATGGCGTGGGTGATCAGACGGATCGAGCGGATCGCATCGTCGTTGCCCGGGATGGGGAAGTCGATGGGATCGGGGTCGACATTGGTGTCCACGATCGCGATGACCGGGATGCCGAGCTTGTTGGCTTCCTTGACCGCGATGTACTCCTTCTTGGTGTCGATCACGAAGACGGCGCCCGGCAGGGCCGCACCCATCTCACGGATCCCACCCAGAGCCCGGACCAGCTTGTCCCGATCCCGCATACGGCTGAGGAGTTCCTTCTTGGTCAAGCCGCGATCGGCCTCCTCAGCTGTTGTCTCGGTGTCCATCCCTTCCAACAGTTCCTCGAGCTCTTCCATCTTGCGGAGCGAACGGCGGATGGTCTGGTAGTTGGTCAGCATGCCGCCCAGCCAGCGCTCGGTGACATAGGGCATCCGACAGCGCCGGGATTCTTCCTCGATGATGGGCTTGGCCTGCTTCTTCGTGCCGACGAAGAGGATCTTCTTCCCCCCCTCGACGGTGCGCTTGGTGAGTTCGAGCGCGGCATCGAGGCGGGATTTCGTCTTCTGCAGGTCGATGATGTAGATACCGTTACGCTCGGTGAAGATGTACCGCTTCATCTTCGGGTTCCACCGATGCGTCTGGTGCCCGAAATGGACACCTGCCTGCAGCAGTTCGCGGATAGATACCTCGGCCATCACTGGCCTCCGTGTGTCTGGTTCGCTCCTCCGGCTCCGTCATCTCCCTGCGGCACCGGCGGCGAGGTACTGCCGGACCGGTGACCCCGCGTAGGGATCGGGAGCCGTGTGAATTGCGTTCCGAGCGGCCGGAGCCGGACGGAACGGTCCCTCAGTGAATCAGCGCTTGCT
Source organism: uncultured Gemmatimonadota bacterium (assembly GCA_964447955.1). Lineage (GTDB taxonomy): Bacteria > Blakebacterota > Blakebacteria > Blakebacterales > CAYUVJ01 > CAYUVJ01. The sequence goes on along the minus strand of CAYUVJ010000172.1, from coordinate 2,821 downwards.
GTACTGGAAGCGCTTCCGGGCGCCGGCCAGCCCGTACTTCCTGCGTTCCTTCTCGCGCGGGTCGCGCGTGAGGAACCCGGCCTGCTTCATGGTGCTACGGAACTCAGGGTCGACCAGCAGAAGTGCCCGGGCGATCCCCATACGGATCGCCTCGGCCTGGCCGGTCAGACCACCGCCCTTGGTGTTGCACTGGATGTCGAACTTCTCTCTCATCTCGACCAGGTCGAGCGGGCGCATCACGGCGATCCGGTGCGAGGGGCGGGGAAGGTAGTCCTCGAAGGCCCGGCCATTGATCGTGATCTTACCGGAGCCCTCGGGGTAGAGACGGACCCGGGCGGCTGCTTCCTTCCGGCGTCCGGTTGCTGCGAAATACTCGGCCATGAAAGCTATTCTCCTACGCTTCGATCTGCAGCGGCTGAGGCTGCTGAGCCTGGTGGGGGTGCTCGGGAGCGGCATAGATGTGCAGTTTGCGCAGCATCTGCCGACCCAGAGGACCACGCGGGAGCATCCCCTTGACCGCGTTCCGGATCACCGATTCAGGGGCCCGAGCAAGCCGGTCTTTCAACGTCTCCGACCGGAGACCACCCGGCCACCCCGTGTAGCGAGTGTAGACCTTGTTCTCCAGCTTCTGGCCGGTCACCCGGATGCGGTCGGCGTTGATCACGATGATATTGTCGCCGGTGTCCAGATGCGGGACCCAGTAGGGCTTGTGCTTGCCACGCAGGACATGGGCGATCCTGGTGGCCAGCCGACCGAGCACCTGCTCCTCGGCGTCCACCACGAACCACGCCCGTTCGATGTCACTAGGCTTCGTACTGTACGTCTTCATGCCCTGGTTTCCGTTCTGAGCGCGTCGGAGGGGTTCGGCAACTGCCCGGAGGACAAAGCATTAGGCGTGACAACCCCTAAAATTCCAGACTTGGTAAACTATGAATAGAAGAACACGGTGTCAAGATGAGAGGAATAGCCGTCCTTCCACCACCACCGCGACCGCCCGACCTTTGAGTTCCCGGCCGGCCCAGGGGGTGTTCCGGCTCTTGGAGCGGAACTTGGCCGGATCGACGATCCAGGCGACACCCGGATCGAAGACGGTCACGTTGGCCTCGCTCCCCCGGCGGAGGGTCCCGTTGGGGAGCTTGAAGATCTCGGCCGGCCGGGTGCTCATCAACTCGATGGCCCGGACCAGGTCGATCACACCCCCCTCGACCAGTTCGGTCAGCACTACGGCCAGAGCGGTTTCCAGGCCCACGATACCGCGGGCGGCCTCCTCGAAGGTGCAGTCCTTGTCGTCAAGGTGGTGGGGAGCATGGTCGGAGGCGATAAAATCGATGGTCCCGTCCTTGATCCCTTGATGGAGCGCCCGCAGGTCATCTTTGGACCGCAGGGGGGGGTACATCTTGAAGTTCGGGTTCAGGCCGCTGGCCCGGACGTCCTCGTCGGTCAGGGTGAGGTTGTGGGGAGTGACCTCACAGGTCACCCGGACCCCCCTCTTCTTGGCCTCCCGGATGAGTTGGATCGTCCGGGCGGTGCTGACGTGCTGCACGTGCAGGTGTCCACCGGTGTATTCGGCCAGCAGCAGGTCGCGGGCGACGATCACGTCGTCTGCGATGCCCGGCATCCCGCGCAGACCGACCAGGGCGGAAGACTGCCCCTCGTGCATCGCTCCCAGGATGGTGAGTGCTTTGTCCTCGGCGTGCTGCATGATAGGCACGTCGAGCATCTTGGAGTATTCGAGCGCGGTCCGCATGAGATGGCTGTCGGCCACCGAATCCCCGTCATCGGTGAACCCGATCGCCCCCAGCTCGACCAGTTCACCCATCTCGGTGAGCTGCTTGCCCTCCCGATTCAGGGTGATGGCAGGGACCGGCCAGACCCGGAATCGGCTCTGGGCCGCTTTCTCCAGTACGAGCCGGACGGTGCCCGCATCGTCGATGGCGGGATGGGTGTTCGGCATGCAGGCCACGCCGACGAAGCCTCCCGCCATGGCTGCCTCGGCCCCGGTCTGGATGGTCTCCTTATGTTCCTGACCCGGTTCCCGAAAGTGGACATGCAGGTCGATGAGCCCTGGGCAGACCACCTTGCCAGCGGCGTCCACGACCCGGGAGAAACCCTCGGCGGCGCTCTTCGAGACCTTGCTGAGCGATGCGATCCTGCCGCCCTCGATGACGACATCGGTGACCTTGTCGATGCCCTGTGAAGGGTCGATGACCCGTCCGCCCTTGATCAGTATGCCAGCCACGGTATGACTCGCCCCGTCTTGAGGTTCAGTTGCTCTGGTTCTTCTGAGGAGCAAGCAGGAGCAGGCAGGCCATGCGGACGGCCACGCCGTTGGTCACCTGCCGCAGGATCACCGACTGCGGCCCATCGGCCACCTCGGTGTCGATCTCCACTCCCCGGTTCATCGGACCGGGGTGCATCACCACCAGGTCCGACCTGGCCCGCTTCAAGCGTTCCCGGGTCAGGCCGAAGAGCCGGTTGTACTCACGCAGGCTGGGGAATAGACCTCCCTCCTGCCGTTCCAGCTGTATCCGCATGACGTTGACCACGTCGGCATCCTTCAGCGCTTCGTCCAGGTCGTGGTAGACGTCGACACCGAAAGCCTCCACCCCGTAGGGGATCAGCGGGGGGGGGCCGCAGACGGCCACCGAGGCACCCACGGCCTTCAGTCCCCAGATATCGCTCCGGATCACCCGGCTGTGGCGCATGTCCCCGACCATGACGACCCGCAGGTCCTTCCAGGGTTTCTTGGTGTGCTGCCGGATGGTCAGCATGTCGAGCAGGCCCTGGGTGGGGTGTTCGTGGGCCCCATCTCCCGCATTCA
>CAYUVJ010000171.1:0-5601 GCA_964447955.1 uncultured Gemmatimonadota bacterium | reverse complement strand
TTCGCCCGGGAGGGTGGACGCTGGGGGCTGACCCTGGTCCAGGGAGACCCGATCGGTCGGTTGGGTCTCACCCTGGAGGTTCTGGCCGGCGACCCGGCCTACTGGCGCGGGGCCTCCTTTCGGCTGGCCTGGCGCGGCACCGTACCCGGTCTGGGGCTGGAGCTCTTCGACGTGCGCAGCGCCCCGGTGCGGCTGAGTGCCGACACCTGGCGGGGGGGGGCCTTGATGCTCCGACTCGACCGGGTCCACCATGCCGGAGTGTTCCGCGGGGTGCTCGGTTTCGCCGGGGGTGAGCTTGAGACCTCGGGGGCCGGCGGCCGGGATCGGCGCCTGGCCTTCGCCGGGATGGACCTGGACGGCATCTGGACCCCGGCCGGACTGCGCATCGACGGCCGGCTGACCCTGGATTCCGCCCGGGGTCGGACCGGCACCGGGGAATGGGTCCGGAGCCTGGGCGTACTCTCCCTGGCGGCCGGGCCGGCCGGCGGCGGCCGGATCGGCGGCACTCTCCACTATGGACGGCTCACCGGGACGGCCGATCCCTTCGAGCAGTTCGCGGTCGGAGGACTCGACATCGGTCTGATCGAGCCGCGCCTGCTCTCCCAGCGGGTCCCCCTGCCGGCCCTGCCCAGCGGCTTCCTGAGCGGGGACCGCCTGGCCGCCTACCGAACCGAGTTCCGCACCGGCCCGGTGACCCTGTGGTACCTGGGGGTCACCACCCGTTCGACCCTGGCGGGCTGGGAGAAGCTCTACGGACTGGAGCTCCGACTCCGTGAGGGAGGGATACCGCTGCTGGGCCTGCCGGGGGCCGAGGTCTGGCTGGGCTGGGCCCAGCGGGTGGACGAACCATCACCCCGTCGTCACCGTTTCCACCTGAGCGTGACCTGGCACCCCTGAGTGGGTCTCGTTCCCCACGATCACCCGACCAGCGGGTCGTCCGGGAAGTAGCGCTCCTTGAAGTAGGCCGACAGCCGCTCGATCGCCCTCCGGATGTCCGGGGTGGACATGATGAACGGCGGCCCCCAGGGCGTATTGTTGGCGTCCACAATGTAGATCCGCCCGTCGGCCCGGTCGCGCAGCACATCGATCTCACCGAACTCCAGGCCCAGCTCCCGGGTGAAGGCGACGATCCTCTCCACTTCCTGAGGAGTGAAGACCTCCTCGGTCTCGCAGATCACACTGGATAGCCATTCACCTAGCGCCCCGAAGCGGTTTTCGAGCGGCTTCCGCTTCCGGTAGACGAGCGGGATGGTGTGATCGATAACCGGTGTGCGGATCTCTTCGAGTACCCCGTCCGGGGTCTCGGTGTCGATCACCCGCTGATAGGAATGGCCGACCCGGGCCTGCGGCAGCGGGCAATCGACCAGGACGTCGCTCTTGGAGGCGTTCCGGTCGTCCTTCTCCAGGGCCGGCCCCTGCCAGACGGTCGGATCGACGTTCAGGTCGTAGCCGAAGACCGCCTTGAACGCTTCCCCCACCCGGCGCTTGCTGATGTCCCGGCAGGCCCGGTTGACCAGCCGGCCCCGCTCCGCGAGCAGGTTGAGCTGGGGATAGTCGGGCTGCCAGGTGATGTTCTGCCAGTAGAAAGCCAGGTCGAATCGCCGGTGGGGGTCGTCGGTGATACGCAGCCCCAATCGGCCGCAGAGTTTGAAGACGAGCGTCTTGTGGTGGGGCCGGTGGGGCCAGAAGAGCACCGTGCGGGCCCGGCAGCCATGGCCGACCCATCGGACCAGGAAACGCAGGCGGTAGCCCAGCCAGTGCTTGAGCGGCAGGTGCGGCCCCCCCGGCATCCTGGCGAGCTGTTCCATATCCTCTCTCCTCATCGCCTGACCCGGCTCACCATGGCTACCGGCTCGCCTTCGGAGACCGGGGGGGTGGCCACCACCTCCTGGATCCGGGATTGATTGACCGGTCCATCACAGAAGATCCAGGCGTCGGCGTCCAGCCGGTCGCGGCTCGCCTGCCGGACGAGCCCGGCTTCGGGGGGCTGCTGGTCGGCGGACCGGCGGGCCAGGCCGGGGCAGAAAGCTGCGAGCACGAGGATGGACAGGACCAGGGTCTGGGAATCCATGACGGTCTCCCGGTGGTGCCGAGGGTTTGCGGCGGGGGACTTCCCCGTTCCGTTGGTAAACCCGAACACCCCTTCCAGGCAAGACCGATACCGGCCGCTCGGAAAGGAGCAGCCTTGACAACGGTGCTCTACTGTGCGACAGCCCTGATAGTACCGTTGACTGAGGACGGAACAGGAGCGTGCGCGATGATGAGGCCATTCCCACCGGATGTGACCGCCCACCTGTCGGGTTGGGAGCTTGCCTGGCTGCGGCTCACCCCGACCGGAGAAGGGGCCGAGTCCCTGGCTGTACTCCGAGATGAGACCGCCGCCCGGACCCGCGAGCGATGGTCCGCCGGGGTTCCCACCGAGCATCCCACGGTGGCCGCCATCCGGAAGCTCTTCCGAGCAGCCGGTACGGATCCCACGCGTTATCGACCGTCATCGGAAGCCCTGATGCGTCGGGTGCTCAAAGGGAATGATTTGCCCGCCATCCACCCGCTGGTCGACCTCAACAACCTGCTCTCACTCCACTTGCTGGTCCCCTGCTGCGTCATCGATGCCGACCGTCTCGAACCGCCGCTCGAACTGCGGGCAGGTCGAGCCGGCGAGCGCATGGACTCGATGCGGGGACCTTTCGGCCTGGAAGGCAAGCCCCTGCTGGCCGATGCTCTGGGCCCGTTCGGAACCCCGATCACCGACAGCGAGCGGGTGATGGTGCGGGAAGGTACCGGTACGGTCTGGTTGGTGGCCTACCTGCCGGAAGAAGGGACGATCGAAGGTGACCCTGAAGAGGTCACAGCCGAACTGCTGGCCGCCGCCCCGGTGGCCATCCTGAGATGAGGGCCCGGATTCAGGGGACGATTCGTCACCTGTCGACGTCATAGAACCGGACCGGTGCCTGGTGGAAGTACCCGGCCCGAGGACTCTCTGGCGGCACCAGGCCACCGCTTCTTATCAGGAGGAGGGAAGGATGCGCAGGATGCTGTTCGCGACCACAGCCGTGCTGCTCCTGGGCGGCTGTCTGCAGGTCGAAACGACGATGGAACTCCAGCGGGACCTCTCCGGGACCGCCTCGCTCAGCATCGGGGTGGACCTGGAATCCATGGTCTACGTGATGGCGACCATCACCCACACCTTCTCCGGGGAGGAAGGGCCTCCGACCGAGCAGGAACTGGCCGATGCCCGGGCCGAACTGATGTCCGAACAGGACACCGACGAGTTCGACCCCGTCGAGGCCCGGGCCGAGATCGAACCGAGACTGCCGGCCGGCGTCCGCCTGCGGGACATCCACTCCGAGCAGGAAGGGCTGCGGACCAGTTACCGGATCGAGTTCGCCTTCGACCACATCGAACAGCTCAAGGACGTGGACCTCTCCGATCCCGATGAGGACCCGGAGGCGATGGCGGATCCGACCGCCGGCACCGGGAAGGCCTTCGACTCTCCCTTCGAGGACCTCGAGTTGGTCGACGAGGGCACCACTTGGCTGCTGCGCACCCCCCCCACCGATCCGGTCGCGACCGCCGAGGAAGAGTCGGGCGGTATGGAGGGTATGGAGGGACTCATGGGTATGGCTTTCAAGGGCCTCAAGGTGAGTTTCGCCATCACCCCCGCGACCGAGGTGGTCGCCCACAACGCCACCCGGGTGGACGGGCGCACCCTCTACTGGGAGTACGACCTGTCCGACTTCATGGACGAGGGTGACAAGACGGCCGAAGAGGGAATCTGGCTCCGCTTCCGTAAGTAACGCCTCAAGCCCCCCGCTTGAGGCGGTCCAATCCCTCCTCAAGCGGCCCGGTGGAGGGGCGGTGGGCCAGCAGCAGCGCCAGAGAGAATCCGCCCAGCCAGCGGACGTGCGCCGGGTCCGCGGTCAACACGGTGGCCACGAAGCCGAGTATGGCGACCGTATCCACCAACGCCCAGGCGATCATCAGACGGGTGACGTAGCGGGCCAGGAGTGCGATCGCCCGCTGCTCGTCCGGATCCTCCCCCACCGACCGTTCACCGGCCGGGGCCCTCATCCCGGCGGCAGTCGGCCCGACAGTCGGCCGTTCCGGGCCTGTCCACAGGCGGCGCCACACGATGGAGCCCAGCCCTGCGGCCATCGCCAGTCCGTAGAGGATGTTCACTAACGCCGGGGGCGGCGGGGAACCTGACAGGACACCCTCGAGAGGAACCAGCGCGGCCACCAGATTGAGGACCAGCGGGGTTCCCACCATTCCCGCCCAGAGGATGGTCAGGGTCCGCCCGGCCGTGGTCAGCAGCTGATGCTCGAATTCAGGTCGCAGCATCGTCCCTGTCTCCCTCCGCCGGAACGGGGGGCGGTCCGTGCCGGGCCATGTAGAGGTTGGTGTACTCCACCCTCTCGGTGACCTCGGCGACCACCCAAGGGGCCAGCCAGTCCGGGATCACGACCTCGGTATCGGCCGTCGGCAGTTCCACCTCGGCCAGCACCAGGTCGAAGTCCAGGAACTCGTCGATCTCCCAGGTGAGTTCCCCGTCCGGGATCAGATAACGGTGTTTGCGGATACGCACCCCGGCCGTGCCGGGCCAGAGTTCCCGGAAGCGTCGGCGAGAGATGCGTTCTTCCTGCTCCGCGCGGACCAGGCCAAGGCCGGACTTCACCGCCCGATACCAGCTGCCCCGACCGCTCATGCGAACCTCACGCAGCCGGACGGGAGGGTCCGTTGTCTCCAGCCAACCCTGATGGACATAGGCCCTTCGAGCCCGGACCGCCCTGAGAGGCAATCCACGCAACAAGTACTTGCGCTCGATCTCGATTCCTGATCCGGCTCCCATATCGGGTAGTGATAACAGACGCCGAGGACCGAGCACCAGTCGACTCGGGGTGGGATGTGTTGATGGTTTCACCCGTCCACTCTCCTGCCTATCTTGATTCCGGGAGATTTCGGAGTCTTTTGTCCCGGATCCAGTCCAGCCGGACGGGACGAAACCAACCTGCTATGCGACATCAGGAGCCGACCCCATGCCCGAGATCGTGTTGAACGGGAAGACTTATCCGGTGGATGACGACGGGTTCCTCCAGGAACCGGGGATCTGGAACGACGAGGTGGCCGGTGACCTGGCCATCACCGAGGGGATCGAGGAGATGACCGACGGCCACTGGCGGGTCGTCCGGTACCTGCGGCAGTACTGGCTTGAGTACGAGATCGCGCCGATGGTCCGCAAACTGTGCAAGGAGACCGGCTTCAAGCTGGCCGAGATCTACGACCTCTTCCCCTCCGGACCGGCCAAAGGGGCCTGCAAGGTGGCCGGACTGCCTAAGCCGACCGGCTGCGTCTGACCGGAACGCCCCCACCGCAGCCGGCGACGGACTAGGGTCCCACTCCCTCATGACAGGTCACGCAGGACGCCGAGGTCTCCCTGGTCTTAGGCTGGCTGGGGTCGGGGTGGCAGATCCGGCAACCCTCATCTCCCTCCAGCACGGCAATGTGGGCCAGGTGGTCGAAAGGCACCCTGTCCTCCTGGGCGGGGTCACCACCGGACGCTGACCGTCCGGGCAGCAGGGTCCCCCCCGGCAGCCAGCCGGC
>CAYUVJ010000170.1:0-5630 GCA_964447955.1 uncultured Gemmatimonadota bacterium | reverse complement strand
CGGACTGGTCGGTTTCTCCATCGGCAGCGAGACCCGCGGCAGCATCATGAGCCCTTCGGCCACCTGCGGCACGGTCGGCCTGCGCCCCACCTTCGGGCGGGTCAGCCGCTACGGGGCGATGGCCCTCTCCTGGTCGATGGACAAACTGGGAACACTCTGCCGCCGGGTCGAGGACGCCGCCCTGGTCTTCGATGCCATACGGGGGAGGGACGGTCACGATACCACGGTGGTGGACGCTCCCTTCGCCTGGGGTCGCCCGCGACCGCTCGAGGAGTATCGGATCGGCTATATCCCCGGGGAGTTCGAGGGGGAGCGGATGGGGGAGACCCGCCGCAAGGTCTGGGCCGACGCGCTTGATGTGCTGCGCCGTCTGGGGGCCGACCTGGAACCGGTCGAGATGCCCTCCGGGGTGCCGGTCGGGGCGATCGGGATCGTCCTGAGCGTGGAGGCGGCGGCCGCCTTCGACGACCTGGTGCGCAGCGGGCGGGAGGATCTGCTGGTCAGTCAGGGGAGCGGCTCCTGGCCGAACAGTTTCCGCTCGCATCGCTTCGTGCCGGCGGTCGAGTTCATCAGGGCCCAGCGGGCCCGCCGTATCCTGATGCAGCACGCCGAGGTGCTGATGCGGGAGTACGACGCCTTCATCACGCCCAACAGCAGCGGGAGCCTGTCACTGACCAACCTGACCGGACACCCGGCCCTGGCCGTACCCTGCGGATTCGACGAGGACGGCGATCCGATGGTGCTGATGTTCACCGGGCGGCTCTACGAGGAAGCGACCATCCTGGACATCGGCTGGCAGTACGAACAGGCCACCGAGTGGCACACGAAGAAGCCCGACTTCACCTCGTCCCCCGGGCGAGAACGCTCCAGTCTCAGTAACCGGTGAGGGCGATCGTCCCGTTCACGGTGACCAGGACGATCTGACCGGAACCGTCGCCGATCGTGCCGCGTAGAGAAGTCAGCGAACTGCTGGTGATCGTGAGCGGCAGGCCGGTGACCGAGATGGACCCGTTCACAGCGGTGGCGTCCAGCTCGGCCCCAACGGTGTCGGGGACCGCCAGGGTGATGGTCCCGTTGATCGTGATGGCTCGAAGGCTCCCACCGGCGGTCAGCGCCAGCTGCCCACTGATACTGCCGTTGGTGACTGCCAGTTCTCCTTCCCCCTCGACCGCCGTCAGCAGGATCACTCCGTTGACGAGGACCGCCGTGACCTGACCGCTGACCTCTTCCAGAACCAGTTCCCCGTTCGTGTCCTCGACCGTCACCCCGGCTTCACAACCGGTGATCGAGATGCCGCCGTTCACGTTGACGACCTGGATCTCCCAGTCGGAAGGGACCAGGCAGTGGTAGTCCGCCTTGTAGGACCGGCCGTCCGTCGTACTCGGCTGGAGGGTCTCGACCAGCAGGGAGGATATGAACCGGCTGAAGCGGATTTCGAGCAGATCCAGATGAGCTGCCGCGTCCTCCGGAGTGTAGGAGCCGACCTCACGGGTGCCCCAGACCTTCAGGGTGTCCAGCCCGGGGACCCCGACGATCTCGATCGAACCGTTGATGCCGACCAGCCGGAATACGGCCGGATCGGTGACCGCCTCCTGATAGCTGAATTCGGCCGACACGAGGTGTTCGATCGGGCGGCTGCCGGTGATGTCTTCTCCCAGTTCACAAGCCGTGAGCAGGAAGAGCGGAACGAACACGACCAGGAAAGGGGTCGATGACCGGAGTCGAAGCAACGAGGTGCGGGAGAGACGCTTCATGGTCTCGCCCTCCGGTGACGGGGTAGGCGAAGGACGGTCCCAGGGACCGGATCACCTCATTGATACGAGAGGTCCGAAAGGGGAGTTACGCCGACCTTCGATGGGCCGGGACGACCATCTCAGAAGTAGGGGAAACGGAATTCCAGGCCGAAGGAGAGGCCGATCGGGGTGATGCGGCGCCGGGGGACGAGCAGGTCTTCGGTCTCGGGATCGAAGAGAGCGTCGGCGTGGAAGCCGGGTCCCATGACCCCCTCCAACCGGAGGGAAACCGCCAGGGTGGGGCGGCGCAGCACGCTCAGTCCGATCCCGGCGGTCAGGAGCGGCCGCCAGACGGTCTGGCGGGCGGACGCGGTCTCCTCGGCCAACGGCGAGGGGACCCCGGAGACGAAGTGGTAACCGGTCCGCAGGGTCGTGCGGCTCACCCCGGCCAGCACCGAGAACTCGGCCAGCGGGAGACGGGCCACGCCGCCGATGGGCAGGACCATCCCCACCAGCAGCCGCAGGTCGGCATACTCCCTGGAGAGTGTCACGCGGTAGTTCGAGAAGAAATCGCCGGCCGATGCGGTCAGCCGGACGGTGGGAAGTTCGGTCCATTCCAGCCGGCTGCGCAGCCACCAGCGCCCCGGGGCCGGCCAGCCGGTCTCCAGGGCCAGGGTGCTGCCGGTCCGCCCGTTCCAGGTCTCGCCGACCGATAGGTCACGGTCCTCCTCCATGAGGACGTCCGGGCGTCCGGCCTCCAGACTGTCCTGGATCTCCTCCAGGGTCAGGCTGTTGACCGGGTAGAGGGAGACCAGTGAGGAGGTCGGCCGGATCGGACGGCTGCCCGGGAAAAGCGGGCCGGAAAGCCCGGAGGCCACCGGCTGCAGCGGCAGGTGGATGTCCAGCCCCTGCAGCAGCCCCAGCACCGCCCCGACCACGGCTCCCTGGGAACCGCCGCGGAGCGCCCGACGGGGGACCTCGTTGCCGAGGATGTCCGCGTCCCCCTCCGGTCCGTAGGGGGAGACCAGCCCCAGCAGGGCACCCCCGGCGCCGCCTAGGAATACTCCTTCCAGGATGCGGTTGCGGCGGTCGACCCGGACGCTGCTGATGCTCGCCCAGCCCACCGTCATACGGGAGCCCATCAACCCGGCCCCGTCCTGCAGTTGGAAGCCGGAGCCGTCGGCGCCGCCCACCAGACCCTGCAGGACCGTCCCGTCGGTCAGGGTCACGGTGGCCGGCCGGCCCAGTTCGGCCAGCAGGAGACGGGCGTGGTCGGGCAGGGGGGTGGCCCGAGCCCCCTGGGGGAGCGGCGGGCCGAAGTCTTGAGCCTGCAGGCCGGTCCCGGGCAGAAGCAGGCCGAGGAGGATCAGAACGAGCGGCAGCGATCCCGGCCGGAGGGCGGACCGGTGGGTCCTCCAGGAGATGTGGTCACGCCGGATCATCGGTCGTCTCGTCCCGTTCCCGATCGAGAGCAGGTTCGTGCCGGGGCCGCCCCGGTGAAGCCGGAGGTGGCCGTCGCAGGTATCAGTGTATAGCATACCGACCCGCACCGACGTGACCCAACCCCTATGGAGGTCTGGATGGTCCGTTCCTGCTCCCCCGGCGCTGTCCTGTCCCTGGTCTTTCTCCTCATCGTGTCCTTCTCGGACCGTTCGGTCCGGGCCCAGGCGACGGGCGAGGGAGACCTCCCCCACATCGTGGTGCTGGCCACCGGCGGGACCATCGCCAGCCGGGCCGACTCACCCACCCAGGTCAGCGGCTATTCCATCGGCTTCACCGGCCAGGACCTGCTGGCCATGATCCCCGGGGTGGAACGGGTGGCCCGGGTCGAGGTGGAACAGTTCAGCAACATCTCCTCGGCCCTCTCGGCCGACGGCCCCCTCAACCTCTTCCACAGCATCCGATTGGCGGCCGACTCCGGAGCCCACGGCATGGGCGTGCTGGTGATGCTGAACGACGAGATCAACTCGGCCCGGGAGGTCTACAAGAGCGACACCCACCGGCTCCAGACCTTCCGCAGCGGGGAGCTCGGCCTGCTGGGATGGGTGGACAGCGACGCCGTGGTCTTCTACCGGCGACCCCTGCGGCGGCACACGCTGGAGACCGAGTTCGATGTGCGGGGACTCAGCGAGCTGCCCCGGGTGGACATCGTCTACACCTACATCGGGGTGGACGAATACGCCGTCAAAGGCTTCATCGAGGCCGGGACCCGGGGTCTCGTGGTGGAGGGCATCGGGGCCGGGGGCTCGCCGGGCAGCTTCCGTTCGGCCGGCCGGCTGCTCCGTGAGGCCGGGGTGGTGGTGGTCAGCGGTTCCCGCACCCCCGACGGGCGGGTCAGCCGGGGAGTGGACACCCTGCCGGCCCACAAGGCCCGCATCCTGCTCATGCTTGCCCTGACCCGGACCTCCGACCCGGCCGAGATCCGCCGCATCTTCTCCGAGTACTGAGTGGTCGGCGGGTAGCAATCCCCTCTGCGCCGCCGGGGACCGGTCTTCCGGCGGCGGGTTCCTAGAGCAGGTCCAGTTCGGCCAGCAGGTCCAGTCCGGCCAGCGGATCGCCACCCAGGTCGACCCGCAGCACCCGGCGTTCGCGCTGCTGCAGGGCCTGGATGTCCCCGTCGGCCTGGGCCCGTACGATCCTGCCGAACCCGTAGTCGGTCTCCGGGACCGGGACCTCCTTCTCCGGATCGTCCACCAGCTGCAGGCAGACCACCGATGCGGGCCCGCCCTTGTGCAGCTGGCCGGTGGAATGCAGGAAGCGCGGACCGTAACCCAAGGTGGTCGTCACCCGCAGTCGGCTGCCCAGGGCATGGCGCAGACGCTGGAGTCGGTCGGTCACTTCCGACTGTGGAGCGAGAAAGGCCTGGACGGCCAGATAGTCTCCCGGCAGCACACTGTCGAGCAGGCCGCGCAGGGCCTGGCCGGCTTCTTTGGAGTCTGAGAGCCCCACAGCCGGGATCGGACCGGCCGGCACCTGCCCGGCCATGGCCTGTTCCGCCAGCTTCTTGGCCAGCTGTACGCTCGGTTGGTCGAAGGGATGGACCTGCAGCAGCGAGCCGGCCGCAGCCACCGCGAACTCCCAGCAGAACATAGAGGCCGAGAGGTCGTAACTGTCCCCCAGGCGGTTGAGGATGAGCGGGTGACCTTCTCGCACCAAGGCCGAGGCGAACCCGGATAACTCCTCATCCGGAGCGTCCTGTTGTTCGAAGAGGACGAAGACCCGGTCGTGGTCGTAATCCTCCGGCGCCCGGCGGGGTTCATCGGCGACGGGTATGATCCCGTGTCCGTCCTTGCCCAGGCTCTCGGCCACCAGCTGTTCCAGCCAGGCCGGGTAGGACCGGAGCCCGGCGGGAGCCAGGAAGGTCAGTTTGTCCAGGCCCCGCAGGGCCAGTTCCCCGATGGTCGCGCCCACTCGCAAGCCGGGATTGTGGGACTCGACCACCTTGGGCGCGGTCCGGGAGACCATCCACCGCGCCCGGGCCAGCAGTTCCGGCAGGTCGATGCCCAGCAGGGCGGCCGGGACCAGGCCGAAGGGACTCAGGGCACTGTAGCGCCCGCCGACATCCGGAGGGGCCTCGAACACGGCCCGGAATCCCCGGGCAGCGCCCAGCTCCGCCAGTGAGGAGCCAGGGTCGGTGATGGCCACGAACCGGCTGCCTGCCTCCCCGAGGACCGCGCTCACCCGTTCCCAGAAGCAGCGGAAGAAGGAGAGGGTCTCCAGGGTGGTGCCCGACTTACTGCTCACCAGAAAGAGGGTGCGGGCAAGGTCGATCGTGTCTGCCAGAGCCTGCACCGCGGACGGGTGGGTGCTGTCCAGGACGGTCAGTCCGGGATGGCCGTCGGCCGCACCGAAGGTCGCGGCGAAGACCTCGGGGGCCAGACTCGAGCCCCCCATGCC
>CAYUVJ010000169.1:4669-5666 GCA_964447955.1 uncultured Gemmatimonadota bacterium | reverse complement strand
GGAGAACGAAGGTTACATGAGCGCCGTCCTCCAGCATGAGATCGACCATCTGAACGGAGTACTCATCACCGACCGGATCTCGGCCGTGCGCAGGGGTCTCATCCGCGGGGTCCTGAAACGTATCACCCGGGAGGCGGGGAACCCGGCGTGAGGGTCGCCTTCCTGGGGAACGGGACCTTCGGACTCCCGATCATGGCAGCGCTCGCCGCCTCGGAACATGACCTGGTCGCCGTCGTCACCCGCCCCGACCGGCCGGCCGGCCGGGGGCGTCGCCTGGAACCTTCACCCACCAAACAGGCCGCGTTGGGACTGGGCGTCCCGGTGGTCGAGATCGATGACCTGAAGGCCCCGGCGGCCCGGGAAAGGCTGGCTGCTCTGAAGGCCGACTGTTGGGTGGTGGTGGCCTTTCCCATCCTCCCGACCGCTCTGCTGGATGTGCCGGCCCGCGGCATCATCAATCTGCACGCCTCCCTGCTGCCCGCCTACCGGGGAGCCGCTCCGATCCAGTGGGCGCTCATCAACGGAGAGCGCGTGACCGGGGTGACCACCTTCTTCATCGACGCCGGGGTCGATACCGGCGCCGTCTGTTTGCAGCGGGAAGTGACGATCGAACCCGAAGAGGATGCGGGGGAACTGGCCGAACGGCTGGCCCGGGTCGGGGCGGAGCTGATACTCGAGACCATCGACCGGGTGGCGGGCGGTGACCCACCCCGCCTCCGGCAGGACCCCGCTCTGGCCACTCCGGCCCCCCGCCTGCGCAAGGAGGACGGGGAGATCGACTGGGAACGGCCGGCCGTCGAGGTGGTGAACCGTATCCGGGGACTCAATCCCTGGCCGGGTACCTGGACATGGCTGGAGGGGGAGCGACTCATCATCCATCGTGCCCGGATGGCCTCTTCCGCCGCTCCCGGCACTGCCCCGGGCACCGTGACCAACCGGGATGCCGGGGGCTTTCCGGTGGTCGCAGCCGGAGACGGCGGCGGGGTGGTCATCCTGG
>CAYUVJ010000169.1:0-4659 GCA_964447955.1 uncultured Gemmatimonadota bacterium | reverse complement strand
TGGGGACGAGCTGGCACGCGGACTGCACTGGCAGGGAGGCGAGCGTCTGGGGACCAGCGGGACACCGGACGTCTCCTGATATGGGCGCCACCGGCGGAGCCGGCACCGATCGGGTGCGGCGGCTGGCGCTGGAATCACTGGCCCGGATCGGGCGGGGGGATTTCCTGGAGGAGGCCCTGGCTCCGGCCCGGGAGGAACTGGCCGATGACCTCGCCGCCCGCGGGCGGCTCCTCTTTTTGACCGCCGGGACCGTCAAATGGCAGGGCCGGCTCGATCACGAACTCGACCGGCGTCTGCCCCAGGGACTGGTCAGTCTACCGCCACCGGTGCGGGACATCCTGCGGCTGGCCCTCTTCGAACTCCGTCTGGCCGAGACCCCACCCTATGCCGCCGTGGACGCGGCCGTGCACCTCACCCGGGAAGCCGGATTGTCAGGACTCTCCGGCCTGGTCAACGGTCTGCTGCGCCGAGCCGTACGGGAAGGTGAACTCCCGGTCGATGCCGCCACCCTGTCCGGACTGGCGGTGGCCACCTCCCATCCCGAGTGGCTGCTCGACCGCATCACCACCCTCTTCGGGCCCACGGCTGCCCGTCGGTATGCCGACTGGAACAACCTCCCGCCGCCGGTCTGGGCACGGGTGGATACCGGGCGTCGGAGCATCGAGGAGGCCCTGGTGCTACTGTCTGACGAAGGAGTGGAGGCCGCGGCCGACGGACCCGTGCCGGGCTACCTGAGACTGCCCTCCGGCACCCTTCCGGCCGACCTGCGAGGCCTGGGCGAAGGGTGGTTGACCATCCAGGACCCTTCGGCCGGGCTGGCGGTGCTCGCCCTCGACCCGGCCCCCGGCCAACGGATGGCCGACCTCTTCGCCGCTCCCGGCGGCAAGGCGACCCATCTGGCCGAACGGCTCGGCGGGCGGGGCGAGGTCGCAGCCACCGATTCCGACGAAACGCGACGGCGGAGATTGATCGAGACGGTCCGGAGGCATGGAGCCCCGAACCTCAACGTGGTCCCGTGGGACGAACTGCTGGCCCGCGGCCCGGTCTTCGACGGAGTGCTGGCCGATGTACCCTGCAGCAACCTGGGGGTCCTGCGCCGGCGGGCCGATGCCCGCTGGCGGGTGGCGGCCGACGAACCGGCCCGGATGGCCCGGCTGCAGGCCGGATTGATCGCCCGGGCGGCGGAACTCGTCCGCCCCGGCGGCGTTCTGGTGTACAGCACCTGTACGCTGCTGCCCGAGGAGAACGAGCAGGTGGTGGCCGACTTCCTGCACTCTCACGGCGCATTCGAGCGGGTGGGACTTGGTATGTCGGTGCCCGGAACGTTCATTACGGATACCGGCGCGGCTTTCGCGAATCCCTGGGAACACGGTATCGACGGGGCCTATGTCGTCCGGCTGAAGCGATCGGAAGGGGGCTGATGAAGCGCACCATCCATGACCGGCGCGGGGCAGGGGACATCGTCCTGATCTTCCGGACCGTCATCCTGCTGATCGTCCTGCTGACCGTCATCGCGCTCTTCTTCGGCGGCGGTGTTCTGCTGGTCGACCGTGTCTTCATGCCTGCCTTCACCGACCTTGGTTCCGAGGTAGAGCTCCCCGACGTGGTCGACATGGAGTTCTACCGGGCTCGACAGACGCTGGTCGAACTCGATCTGGAACTGGAGCGGACGGGTGAGGAATTCAGCCCGGTCATCGAGGAGGGGCACATCATCGACCAGTCGCCCCCTCCCTTCACCCGCGTCAAGAAGGGGCGCATGGTGGGGGTGGTGGTGAGTCGTGGTCCCGAGGAGATCATCATCCCCGACCTGCGGCGCATCCCCGAGGACCAGGCACGGGCTCGGCTCCAGGAGTTCGGTCTCATCCTGGGTTCGGTGACCAGCCGACCGGATAACGCCCCGGCGGGTACGGTCATCGACCAGCGCCCGGAACCGAACCTGAAGTCGTTGCGCAACCGGGCGGTCGACCTGGTGATCTCGTCCGGGCCGGCCCGGATGAGTATCCCCATCCCCCGGCTGATCAACCAGGGGCTCGACGCCGCCCTGCGGACCATCCGCGAACTGCAGGGACGGGTCTGGATAGAATGGGTCGAGGACCCGGGGAACCTGCCGCTGACCGTCATCGGACAGAGCCCGGATCCGGGCCTGAACGTGGAGGGCACGCCCTTGTTCGACCTGCGGGTCTCGGTCCCCCCGGGCTGGACCATCACCCCGCCCGACACCGCAGGTATCGGGGCACCACCTCCCTGGCAGCGCATCCGACCGGTCCTGCCGCCACCGGAGGTCCGCTGATGGGGCTGAAGATCGCGCCCAGCCTCCTGGCCGCCGACTTCACCCGGTTGGCCGAGGAGATCGCCCTGGTGGAGGCGGCGGGGGCCGATCTGCTGCACCTGGACGTCATGGACGCCCATTTCGTACCCAATCTGACCTTCGGCCCGATGGTGGTGGCGGCGGTGCGCCGTCTCACCGACCTGCCGCTGGACACCCACCTGATGGTGACCGATCCAGACACCTATCTCGACGACTATCTCGAAGCGGGGACCGACCGGATCGACTTCCATCTGGAGCCCTTCACCCCCGGCGAGACCGTGACGCGGGCCGATGCGCTCCTGGAACGACTGGCCGCCGCCGGGGTGGAGCGGGGACTCGCCATCAACCCCGGGACGCCTATCGAGACGGTCTTCCCATGGCTGGACCGCCTCGACACCGTCCTGGTCATGACGGTGGAACCGGGTTTCGGCGGACAGTCGCTCATCCCCTCCTGTGCGGCCAAGATCCCCGTCCTGCGGGAGGAGATCGACCGGCGCGGCCTGGCCGTGACCATAGGGGTGGACGGGGGGGTGAAGGCCGACAACGCCGCCGGGTTGAGGGCGGACGGAGCCAACATGCTGGTGGCCGGTTCGGCCGTATTCCGGGCCCCGGATCCCGCAGCCGCCGTCCGCGCTCTCAAGAACGCCCGCTGAACCATTCCGACCGCATGGAAAAAGGCGGTTGGATTCCACAGCGGAACGCCTATTTTTTCTAGTCTGCCGCCCGTACGGCAGGTCCTCTCATGTTCGATGCCCTCACCGCCAGACTGACCGGGGTCCTGGATCGAATCCGGGGCGGCGGGGTGCTGACCGAGGAGAACGTGGCCGAGGCGCTCCGCGAGGTGCGCCGGGCTCTGCTCGAGGCCGATGTCCACGTCCGGGTGGCCCGGACGTTCATCGAGGACGTCAAGGACCGCACGCTGGGCGAGCGGACCCTCAAGGGAGTACGACCCGGTGCCCAGTTGGTCCGGGCCGTTCACGAAGGACTGGTCGCATTGCTCGGTGGGCCCGAGCCGGCTCCCGAACCCGACCTGTCCACCGGGGGACGACGGCGCCTGCTGCTGCTCGGACTGCAGGGTTGCGGCAAGACGACCCTGGCCGCCAAACTGGCCCGGCGGTACGGCGAGCAGGGATGGCGGATCGGACTGCTGGGGCTGGACGCCCACCGGCCGGCCGCCGGCGACCAGCTCCGCCGCCTGGCCGAAGAGGTCGCCGCACCCGTACGGGTCGTCACCGCAGGGGGTGACCCGCGGGCCGAAGGCCCCCGGCTGATGGCCGCTCTGGAAAGCGAAGAGGTCGACGCGGTGGTGGTCGACACGGCCGGCCGGCAGACGGTGGACGAGAATCTGATGACGGAACTGGCCGCTCTCCACGAGGCCCTGCGCCCGACGGAGAGTTGGCTGGTACTGGATGCGATGACCGGGCAGGACGCGGTGCGGACGGCCGAGGCCTTCACAGCCCGGCTTCCCTGCACGGGAGCGGTCCTGACCAAGCTGGATGGAGACGCCCGGGGCGGAGCCGCCCTCTCCCTGCGCAGTATCACCGGCCTGCCGATCCGGTACGTCGGAGTCGGGGAGAGCGTGGGCGCGCTCGAGGTCTTTCAGCCGGAACGCCTGGCCGGTCGCATACTGGGTATGGGTGATGTGGTCACCCTGGTCGAACGCGCCGCCGAACAGGCGGGCGGGATGGACCAACTGGCCGCGGACGGGAAGAAACTGGCCGGAGGCCGTTTCGACCTGGAGGACCTGCGGGACCAGCTGAAACGGCTCCGTGGACTGGGATCGATGCACCAGGTGCTCGACCTGTTGCCGGGGAGCCTGACCCGAGGGATGCCGGAAGCCGGCGAGGGGGAAATCCCGGTCCGGCGGATGACCGCCATCCTCGACAGCATGACCCCCGAGGAACGGCGCCGGCCGCAGATCATCGACGGCAGCCGCCGCCGGCGTATCGCCCGGGGGAGCGGTACCAGCGTGCGGGAGGTCAACGACCTGCTCCGCCAGTACGAGTCGATGCACAAGATGATGAAGGCCCTTAAGGGCCGCGGGAAGGGCCGACTGCCGTTCCCGCTCGGTTAGACGGCAAGGAGAAGAGGCGTGGCGATTCGGATGCGGCTCCGCCGCACGGGCAAGAAGAAGCAGGCATACTACCGCGTCGTGGTGGCGGAGTCGACCCATCCACGGGACGGCCGGTTCGTCGAGGTCGTGGGCAACTACGATCCGCACCGGAACCCCCCGCGGGTCGAGTTCAACGAGGAGCGGACGCTCTACTGGTTGCAGAACGGGGCCGCCCCCACCGACACGGTACGCAGTCTGCTCAGTCGCACTGGGCTGATGGCCAAGCTGGCCGAAGCCC
>CAYUVJ010000168.1:0-5694 GCA_964447955.1 uncultured Gemmatimonadota bacterium | reverse complement strand
GTTTCTCCTCGAGGCAGATCGAGCGGTTGACCTACGAGGATGTGGCGTTCCGCTATTTGGCGGCCGACCAGCACCCCGACCACGACACGGTCGCGTTCTTCCGGGAGCGTCACCTGGGGGCGCTGAGCGGATTGTTTCAGCAAGTCTTGCTGCTGTGCCGCGAGGCGGGACTGGTCAAGCTGGGTCACGTAGCCCTGGATGGGACGAAGGTGCTGGCCAACGCCTCCAAGCACAAGGCGATGAGTTACGGGCGGATGGAGACCGAGGAAAAGCGTCTGGCGGGGGAGATCGCGAAGCTGCTGGAGCAGGCTCGGCAGGTGGACGCGGAGGAGGATGCGCGGTACGGCAAGGGGGTTCGGGGGGATGAACTTCCAGCCGAGCTGGCCCGGAGGGAGAGCCGGTTGGTGAGGATACGGGAAGCCAAGCGTGCGTTGGAGGAACAAGCTCGGCGGGAGGCGGAGGATGCGAACGCGCAGATCGAGGAACGGGAGGAAGCCGAGCGGCGAACGGGGCATCGGCGGTGTGGGCGAAGACTGAAGCGGCGGGAGGTGGTCCGAGCGAAGCCGGCCCCCAAGGCTCAGCGGAACTTCACGGATCCTGACAGTCGGATCATGCTGGACGGCAGCACCAAGGGATTCGTTCAGGCGTACAACGCGCAAGTGGGGGTGGATGAAGAAGCCGGCGTGATCGTGGCGGCCGATGTGGTGCAGGAGAGCAA
Source organism: uncultured Gemmatimonadota bacterium (assembly GCA_964447955.1). Taxonomy (GTDB): domain Bacteria; phylum Blakebacterota; class Blakebacteria; order Blakebacterales; family CAYUVJ01; genus CAYUVJ01. The sequence continues at coordinate 4,976 of CAYUVJ010000168.1, read as the reverse complement.
CGACAAGAAGCAGCTCAAGCCGGTGCTGCTGCAGGTGGGGGAGAACCTGGGGAGGCTACCCGAGGTAGGCACTGCCGACAGCGGATACTACAGCGCTGATGTGGTGACCGATCCCGACCTGGAGGACACCGACCTCCACGTGGCGACGGGTCGACACAAACACAATGAACTCGAGCCGGTTGAAGAACTGCTGCCACCGGAGGCAGAGGTGAGTGTTCTTGAACGGATGCGGAACAAGCTGCGCACCGAGCAAGGGCGAGCTATCTACTCACGGCGGAAATGCATCGTGGAGCCGGTGTTCGGCAATATCAAGGAAGTGATGCGGTTCCGGCGGTTCTCTCTACGGGGTCACCGGAAGGTGAAAGGAGAGTTCCTGCTGGTTTGTGCGGCTTACGACCTGCTCAAGCTCTTCCGCAACAGGCCGTCAATGGCCATGGTTGCCTGAGCCGTTCCTGGGGGAAGTGTGCTCCTGATACAGAGGTCGAAGCGGCTCGTAGATGCGGACAGACTTGTGGATAAGGCCTTCAGAAAAGAAACTTCAGGAAGAGACGGCGAAGAGACGAACCTGGCGGAGATGCTTGCCGTCAAGACGGTTACTCCGACGGACTCCTAGTGCTGCTCAACCCGGCCTTCCGGGAACTATGGACCTCGGCCGGGGTCGAGGTCACCGAAGGGGAGGGACTCGAGTCCCTGCTGCCGGCGAAGGAGACGGAGCATCTGCAGTCCTACCTGCTGGATGTGTCCACCGAACGGCGTCGGACCGAACCGGTCGAGGTCCGGCTGCCAGGTCGCTCAGGTCATCCGGTCGATATCGAGATCCAGGCCGGCCCCATCGCCCAGGACGGGATCGAGGCGATCCAGCTGGTCTGCCGGGACATCACCCTGCGCAAGCGGATCGATGAACATCTGCGGCTCATGCAGTTCACCCTCGACAACGCCACCGACATGGTGGCCTGGATCCGGGAGGACGGCACGCTGGCCTACGTGAACGAGGCCTTCACCCAGGCCAGCGGATGGCCCCGCGAGCAGATGCTGGAGCGTCCGATCTGGGAGTTCGACCCTGCGATGGATGCCGCGGGCTGGCAGGACTACTGGCGCCTGGTGAAGACCCGGGGAAGCGCCTCCCTGGCTTCCGAGCGGGTCGCTCGGGACGGGTCCCGGGCCCCGGTCGATATCTCCTCACGCCTCATCGCCTATGGAGAGCATGAGTACATCTGTTCCATCGCCCGGGACATCTCGGACTGGCGGCGGCTCGAAGAGCAGCTCCACCAATCGCAGAAGATGGAGGCGGTCGGCCGGCTGGCCGGCGGGGTGGCCCACGACTTCAACAACATGCTCACCGTCATCACCGGGAACCTGGAACTCGGCCTGCGCACCCTGGAGGAGGGGGATCCCCTCCAGGAGCGCCTGCACACCATCCTGAAGGCGGCCAACAGCGCGGCCGAACTCACCCGCAAGCTGCTGGCTTTCAGCCGCAAACAGGTGGTCGCCCCCCGCACCCTCGACCTGAACCGGGTGCTGGCCGGTCTGGAACCGATGCTCCGACCCCTCATCGGCGAGGATGTCCGTCTCGAGATCCGGGCCACCACGGACCCCTGTCCGGTGCGGATCGACCCCAGCCAACTCGAGCAGGTACTGGTCAACCTGGTGGTCAACGCCCGCGAGGCTATGCCCCAGGGGGGGGGACTCACGATCTCCTCCACGGTCGTGACTCTCGACGAGACCTGGGTGCGGTCGCGTCCCTACGCCCGGACCGGACGGTTCGTGCGGCTCAGCGTGGAGGACACCGGCCAGGGCATGGACGAGGAGACGATCCGACAGGTGTTCGAGCCCTTCTTCACCACCAAGTCCTACGGCAGCGGGCTTGGTTTGGCTACCGTCTACGGGATCGTGAAGCAGAACGACGGTTTCATCGAGGTCGAGAGCGCCCCCGGGGCGGGTACGACCTTCTATGTCCTCTTCCCGGTGGCCCGGACGGGTGAGGACCGGGTCATCGCCGCGGCGAAGATCGCCTCCCCGACCGGCGGAAGGGAGCGGGTGGTGCTGGTGGAGGACCAGGAGGGAGTGCGGGAACTCGCGGCGAATGTACTCCGAGAGCGGGGCTACGAGGTCATGGACTACCCCGATGGGGCCTCCGCCCTGCACTACTGCAACGAGCATGGAGCCGGGGTCGACCTGCTGCTGACCGATGTGATCCTGCCGGCCGGGAGTGCCGTGGAGCTGACGGCAGCCTGCCGCCGCAACAATCCTACGATCCGTATCCTCTATATGAGCGGCTATACGGACGACGCCATCAGCCGGCGGGGGATGCTGCCGGAGGACGTGGCCTTCCTGCCCAAGCCCTTCACCCCGGACGACCTGGTCCGCAAAGTGCGCGAGGTTCTGGACGCCGAAGTCTGACCGCCTGTCCCATGGTCCGCCATCACATCCAACGATCGCATTGGAAACGGTACACCGAGAGGACCCGGTAGCGGACGGATTCCCTGAACACGAGAAGAGCGGACCGGCCGGACGGCCGATCCGCTCATCATGGTGGGCCTAGGTGGACTCGAACCACCGACCTCACGCTTATCAGGCGTGCGCTCTAACCAGAGCTGAGCTATAGGCCCGCACGTAGATCGGGCGTTCCCGCAGACCTTCAAATATAGAGGAAGTATCCCGCCCGTCAACCGCCCGCCGGCTTCAGCCAGGCCCGGCCGAAAGGTTCCAGGGTGATTGGAAGACGATCCCCGTGGGACCTGAGCCCACGGTCGGTCAGAAGTTCCCGCCAGCTCGACGTCCCGGCGCCCGGCCCCTCCAGGGGGATCGCCACCTCCACCCGGCTCCCCGAGACGTTCGTCAAGGTTATGATCTGCTCATCCTCCTCCGGTGAAGTCCGCCGCAGGGCGAAGACGCGGCGGTCGAGCTCCAGGACCCGTTGGCTGCCGCAGGAATGGAGCGCCCTCTCCCGGCGGCGGGCCAGCAACTGAGTCCGGCCGTGCTCGCGCAACCGGGCGATCTTGGAGCCGGGATCGGCCATCGCCCGCTCCACCTCCGCGGCGTCGATCGTCCCCCGGTTCACATCCCGCTTCTCCCCTGACAACTCGGCCTTCCGGTGATCGCTGACGGAACCGAGCAGGCCGTGGATGTAGAGGCCGGGCACCCCCCGCAGCACCAGGGGAATGCTCCGGGAGGCCAGATAGCGCCGCACCTGCCGCCCCAGGTCCTCCCCCGGCTCGGTCGGGTTCAGGGCACTCCACCAGGTGCTGTTGATCTCGTACGGTTCCTTCCCACCCACCCCGGTCGACTTGTAGGAGATCAGAGCACCTCGTCCGCGAGCGGTCGCCACCAGCTCTCCGATCTCCTCGTCGGAGAGCAGACCCCGGACACCCTGCAGGCCGATGCCGTCATGGGTGTCCAGGATGTTGAGGAACGCTGTCCGGTCCGAGGGGGGCTGGAGCTTCTCAGCCCAGCGGGTGAGGTGGGAGGCATCCCCGGTGTAGAAGGCGTACAGGACCAGAGGGGGAAGGGCGAAGTTGTAGACCAGGTGGGCCTCGTCGTAACCGTCGCCGAAGTACGAGATGTTCAACCGGTGAGGGATGTTCGTCTCGGTGACCAGGGCCACCCCGGAGGCCACCACGTCGACCACATCGCGCAGCAGCTTCACGATCTCGTGGGACTGGGGCAGATCGGTGCTCTCGGTCCCGGGCTGGTCCCAGAGGTAGGTGACCGCGTCCAGCCGCAACAGGTCCGCCCCCCGGCGGATGTAGAAGAGGATGCTCCTCACCACCTGCATGAGCACCGCGGGGTTCCGGTAGTTGAGGTCGATCTGATCGGCCGAGAAGGTCGTCCAGACCCAGCGGGGTCCGTGAATCGTCTCGTATCGGGTCAGGATGTCGGAGGTCCGGGGCCGGAAGATCCTGCGGCGCTGCTCCGGATTCAGTGCCTCCGGGGACTCGAAGGCGAGGAAGAAGTCCCGGTAGGCGGGATCCCCGTTCAGGAAGGCTTGGAACATCTCGCTGTACGAGGAACAGTGGTTGAGCACCGCATCGAACATCAGGTCGTAACGTCGCTTATGGTCGCGGATGTCCGCCCAGGAGCCGAGTCGCTCGTCCACCCGCCGGTAGTCGATGACGGCGAAGCCACGGTCCGAGGAGTAGGGGAAGAAGGGGAGCAGGTGGAGAGTGTTGATAGCCCCGTCCGTATAGGTGTCGACGAACCGGTGGAGGGTGGCCAGGGGGGTGGGACCCTCCCCCTGCACGATATCGCCGTAGGTAATCAGGATGATATGCTCCTGGCAGAAGCGCTCCCCGGGGTCGTAGTCCCGCTCTTTCTCCAGCATCTCCGGTGGCTTGTGGGCGTGATGGACCGTGAGGATACGTTCCAGTTCCGGCAGCCACGCCCGGGCCGCGCGGGCTCCGTACAGACGCTGCAGCCGATCCCTCATCCGCTCACGGACCGGCGGCGGGACCTCCAGGCGGGGACGGCGGTAATCGGGATACTCATCGTAGAAGGTCCGTCGGCGCGGTGGGTCTGTCCGGTCGGCCATAAAGCAGCTCCAACGGTGGGGCGTCGGGCACATTCCGTGGCGAGCCTACCTTCGGGAGTCCGCACCGTCAATCAGGTGGACCGTACGACTCCCCTCCTCGGTTCCCATGACGGTTTCCCCTGATCACCCCCTCCACTATGTTTCTGCTGACGGCCCCCCTCACTCCGATCACCGGGAGCAGGTTCATGAGCGAGATCCCCTTTGAGGGCGATATGCCGGTCACCGAGTTCCGCGAGGCCGGACACCGCATCGTGGACTGGATCGCCGACTATCTGGAGCAGGGACCGCGGGCGCCCATCCTGGCCGCCGTGCGTCCCGGTGCCACTACCGGCGATATCGGGGCTGCCATCCAAACCTATGCGGAAGGCGAGCGCTGCAGCGTGGTGCGCGACTTCTGCGGACATGGCCTCGGCCGCGTGTTCCACGACAGGCCCAACATCCTCCACTA
>CAYUVJ010000167.1:0-5696 GCA_964447955.1 uncultured Gemmatimonadota bacterium | reverse complement strand
CGAACGGTCCACCCATCTCACCCATCCCCGGCACTTCCGGACCACCGCTCGGGGGCGGCACCTCTCCTCCCTGGGCGTGGGGACGTATCTCGGATCCCCGGACGAGGAGACCGACCAGGGCTACGAGCAAAGTCTGCAAACCGCCCTGGCCGGCGGGATCAACGTTGTCGACACCGCGGTCAACTACCGGCATATGCGGTCGGAACGGGCTGTCGGCCGCGCTCTGGCCGCCGCCGTGGAACGGGGAACGGTCGCCCGCGACGAGGTCTTCGTGGCTACCAAAGGGGGCTTCATGGCCTTCGATGCCACCCTGCCGGCCGACCCGCCCCGCTGGTTCCATGAGACCTGGATCGCCTCGGGTATCCTCCAGTCCGGCGACCTGGTCAACGGCAGTCACGCCCTGACCCCGGCCTGGCTCGACCATCATCTGGAGCGGAGCCTCGAGAACCTGGGACTGGAGACGATCGACCTCTACTTCCTGCACAACCCGGAGGTCCAGCGGACGGCGGTCGAGCCGGAGGAGTACCGGGAGCGCCTGCGGCGGGCGTTCACCTGGTGCGAACAGCAGGTCGCGTCCGGACGCATCGCCGCCTGGGGTCTGGCGACCTGGCAGGCCTTCCGGGTCCACCCCGACAACCGCCTGCACCTCGACCTGACCGAGATGCTCGGACTGGCCCGGGAAGCCGGCGGGGAGGGGCACCACCTCACCGCCATCCAGCTCCCGCTCAACCTGAGCATGCCCGAAGCCCTGACCCGCCGCACCCAGCGCCGCGAGAACGGACTCGCCACTTTCCTGGACAGCGCCTACTGGGCCGACCTGGACGTCTTCACCAGTGCTTCGATCATGCAGGGTCAGCTCCCCGAGACCCTCCCCATGCCCTTCGCCGGCGTCCTGGGATACCTGGAGACCCCGGCCCAGCAGGCCCTGCAGTTCAGCCGGTCGGCCCCGGGCGTCACCTCGGCCCTGGTCGGCATGAGCCGCCCGGAACATGTCACCGAGAACCTGCACCTGGTCAAGGTGCCCCCGATGTCGGAGGAGGCCTTCCGTGAGGCCTTCCTGGCGAGGAGCGCATGATGCCGAGGAAGAACACGAAGACCCGCCCATCGACCCTCCCGACCTTCGCCCTGGTCCTGGCCCTGCTGGGCGGGGCGACCCTGACCGCGACGTTCCTGCCGGTCCATCCGGTATCCGGCCAGGAACCGGCGGTCGCCAAGCGGCCGCTCGACCACAGCGTCTACGACGATTGGATGCGCATCCAGGGACAGAGCCTCTCCCCCGACGGCCGCTGGGTGCTCTACCTGCTCGCCCCACAGGACGGCGGCGACACCCGCCTGGTGGTGCGCAGCCTGACCTCGGAGGCCGAGTATCCCTTCGCCTGCGGCAGCGACGCCCGGTTCACCGCCGACAGCCGGTATGCCGTCTTCCTGATCGACCCCTCCGAGGCGGAGCGGGAGGCGGCACGGGAGGCCAAGAAGAAACCCGCGGAGCAGCCCAAGAAGGCCCTCGGCATCCTCAGGCTGGCCGACGGGGAGCTGCAGCGCATCGAGCGGGTGAAGAACTTCCGCCTGGCCGCCGACAGCAGCGCCTGGCTCGTCTATCTGCGCGAGCCCCCCCTGCCCGCCGCCCCATCGGGCTCGGCCGTCGAGGCCGCGGCCGAGCCGGAGGCACCGGCGCGAGAAGCCGGGGCGGCCGGATCAGAACAGGAAACCACGCCGGCCAGGAAGTCCTCCGAACTGGGCACCGACCTGGTGGTGCGTGACCTCGGGGACGCCGCCGAGCAGAGCGTGCCCTTCGTGACCGACTACCGGATCTCCGATGACGGCGCCCTGCTCCTCTATACGGCAGCCGAGCCCGACACCGCTCGGGACGGAGTGCGGGTGCTGGAACTGCGCAGCGGCCGGACCACGGAACTGCTCACCGGCGCCGGCCGCTATCGCGGTCTGATCTTCGATGAAGCCGGGGAACAGGTCGCCTTCCTCTCCGATTGGGCAGACCAGGCCGCGACCGACGCGGCCGACCCCCGGAGCCCAGCCCGCGGTCAAGGTACGGCCGGCGGTCAGGACATGGCCGGTGATCAGGACACACCGCCTTCCTCCTTCGCTCTCTACACCTGGCGGAAGGGGGAACCCGCCGCCGTCCGGCGGGTGGGCGCCGATAGCCCGGGCATCCCGGCCGGCTGGCAGGTCTCGGAGAACCGCAGTCCCTCCTTCTCGAAGAACGGCAGTCGCGTCTTCTTCGGGACCGCCCCGCGACCCGAGCCCGAGCCGGCCGAGGGTGAGGGACTCACCGAGGAACAGCAACAGGTCGTGCTGGACATCTGGCACTGGCAGGACCCCCAGCTCCAGCCCCAGCAGCTCCGCCAGGTCGATCGGGAGCGCCGGCGCACCTACGAAGCCGTCTGTCTGCTGCCCTCCGGCCGGGTGGTCCAGCTGGCCACCCCGGACATGCCCACGGTCAACATCTCCCGGGAAGGAGACGGTCCTCTGGCCCTGGCTGTGACCGACTTCCCCTACGCCATCCGGGATTCCTGGGACACCCCGTCGTGGAACGACGTCCACCTCATCGAGGTCGACGACGGTGCCGTCCGCACCCTCTGGACCGAGACCCAGCGGCGCCCCTCCTTCTCACCCGGCGGTTCGTACCTGGTCTGGTGGGACTACGAGGAGCGGGGCTGGTTCGCCCTGAACCCGTCCAGCGGCAGCACCGTCCATCTCACCGCCGACATCCCCCACCCGGTCTGGAACGAGCTTCACGACACGCCCAGTCCCTGTCCCCCCTACGGCCTGGCCGGCTGGACCGATGATGACGCCGGACTGCTGGTCTACGACGCCCACGATATCTGGCTGACCGATCCCAGCGGGCGTGAACCGGCCCGCTGCATCACCGAGGGGGTGGGCCGCCGCGACGGTCTGCGCTTCCGCATGATCGACTTGGACCGCGATCGGGACACCGTCGACGAGCGCACGACCCTGCTACTCTCCGCTTTCGACGTCCGGACCCGGGCCGACGGGTTCTACCAGGACCGGGTGCGGGGTCGGGGGGAGCCGGCCCGGCTCCTGCAGCAGGACTACGCCTTCTCGACCCCGGTGAAGGCCGATGAGGCCGAGGTGGTGCTCTACACCCGGCAGAGTTTCATCGAGTTCCCCGACCTGTGGGTGAGTGACCTGCGCTTCCGTGACCCCCGGAAGGTGAGCCGGGCCAATCCCCAGCAGGACGAGTACCTCTGGGGGACGGCCGAGCTGGTGCACTGGCACTCGGTCAGCGGGGAGCCGCTCGACGGAATCCTCTACAAACCGGAAGACTTCGACCCTGCGCAGAAGTACCCGATGATCGTGACCTTTTACGAGCGCAACTCGGACAACCTGCACCGTCACTGGATGCCCGAGCCGCACCGCTCGATCATCAACTACACCTTCTACACCAGCCGCGGGTATCTGGTCTTCTTACCCGACATCCCTTACAAGATCGGTTACCCCGGCGAGAGCGCCCTGCACGCCATCGTGCCCGGCGTATTGGAACTCATCGCGACCGGCTTCGTGGATGCCGAGCGGATCGGGGCCGGCGGACACTCCTGGGGCGGCTACCAGACCGCCTACCTGGTGACCCGGACCGACCTCTTCCGGGCGGCCGAGGCCGGGGCGCCGGTGTCCAACATGACCAGCGCCTACGGCGGGATCCGCTGGGAGAGCGGGATGAGCCGCATGTTCCAGTACGAACGGACCCAGAGCCGGATCGGACGCACGCTCTGGGACGCCCCCCTGCAGTACATCGAGAACTCACCGGTCTTCTGGGCCGACAAGATCAACACCCCGCTGCTGATCCTGCACAACGACCAGGACGGGGCCGTGCCGTGGGAGCAGGGTATCGAGCTCTTCGTGGCCCTCCGGAGGTTGGGCAAACCGGCCTGGATGATCACCTACAACGATCAGCCCCACTGGCCGATCACCTGGCCGAACAAGAAGGACTGGGCGGTACGCCTGCAGCAGTTCTGGGACCACTTCCTGAAGGACGCCCCCGCCCCGGTCTGGATCGCCGAGGGGGTGCCGGCCACCAAGAAGGGGAAGACCCTGGGGACCGAGCTGGTCACGCCGCCGCCCCCGCCCCGACCCTAGCGGGGGTGGTGGTCCCCGCCGTCGGAGCAGACCCCGCCGTCGGAGCAGCCCGCCTCCGGCGGGGGGCCTCAGGAGACACCGCTCCATCGAGGTCGAATTCGAACGGATCCGACAGATCATCCTCGGGTTCCGTCCCCGGTCCCGGGCCCCCTCCCTGCCTCATCTCCACAGCCCGCCGGGCGAGTTTGTGCGCTGCCAGCCTGAGGACTCGGTCCAGTCTGTCCAACTCGGCCTCGAGCAGTTCGAGTCCTTCCTCCGTCAGCCGATAGGTCCGGCGCAGCGGACCGGCCGAGGGGGGTTCCTCGTGGCCCTTCAACCGGACGATCCATTCCTGCTCCTGCAGACGATGCAGACGACGGTAGACCGAGCTGTGGTGGGGTGTGATACCCCGGAACCCGTTCTCCCAGAGCGCATGCCGGATCTCATATCCGTGGCAGGGGCCCTCGACCAGTGACAGCAGGACATGGAAGGTGAGCGGAGGGAGCGGCAGATAGGCGGAATAGAACCTTCGACGGGTACGTCCCCGGGCTCCTGCGATGTCCCGGGCCCCTGCGTTGTCCCGGGCCCCTCGGAATCGACTGCCGCGCTCAGCGAACGGATCGTACCCAGGAAACGATGTCATCGGATCCTTGACTCCATGGCGGGGGCAGGGTCGGCCTGGTACACGAGCATGTTCAGGGGGGGCGGACTGTTCGGACATTCCCACCGCCGGCTGCAGGCGTTCCGGAAGGCATTCCCGCCGCTGGCTGCAGGCGTTCCGGAAGGCATTCCCGCCGCCGGGAGGGGGAGATCCTGGGGGAGAGAATCCGGAGAGATGATCAAGGACCATTCTACCCGTCGGGAGGTGCAGAGTCCAACCTGAGCCCCGCCCTCTTCGTGAAGAGGTACAGAGTCCAACCTGAGCCCCGCCCCCGGAGTGAATCCGAACGCGACCGGGCAGGCTCGGGGGTCTTCGAAACAGACTATGTGCAATGTGGGGGTTCCTATTTTGCGCATATGATTGGCGGCCAGCCTTCGACGGGCGTGCTCGAGACGCCCCTGTATCCTGTTGTCCTACAACATAATACAGCGGCGCCCGAAGCGGTTTGGAAAGCCGTAGGCCTGTATTTTGATGTGCATTTAGACGAGTAGGCAAGGCGCACATAGTCTGAGGTGACCGATCCATCCCCCGGCCGGTACAGCCGGAAGGAAGCAAGAGGGATCGGAGGAAGCGAGGCAGAGTGGCAGGGTGGGAGGCAGAGATTCAGGGAGAGAGGTAAAGATATAGGGAGAAAGGTAGAGATACAGGGCGAAAGGTAAAGCGGTAGGGAGTGAGGTCGATATATAGGGAAAAAGGTGGAGCGGTAGGGAGAAAGGTCGAGATACAGGGCGAAAGGTAAAGCGGCAGGGAGAGAGGCAGGGTGGCAGGGAGGATTTAAAGCGGACGGAGTGCCGGAAGGATAGGTGCCGGAAGGATAGGTGCCGGAGTGGATCTCACCGCATCAGGTCGCGGTCGAGGCCGTCTCCATCTGCTTGGCGACCTTCCTCGCCGGTGAGTTCGCGCCCCCAGCGCAGACTGCCGAAACCATGCCGCTCCCGGACCT
>CAYUVJ010000166.1:0-5716 GCA_964447955.1 uncultured Gemmatimonadota bacterium | reverse complement strand
CGCCGGCGTGTGGCGGCCGGTCTCACCGGCCTGACCTACCGGGGGATCGCCGCGGTGGCCGCGACCGCCGGGATCCCCTGGTGGCTGATAAGGGACGGAGGCTGGTCGGGGGCGGCCGCCGAGCGCTACGGCTTCCCGGCCGCAGCCACTGCCGCGGCCGCCGACTTCGCCGGTTCCCTCTGGTTCCACGCCGCCTCGGTCGGTGAGGTCGGGGTGTTGGCCCGGGTGCTCCCCTCCCTGGCCGGACTGACTCCCGATCTGCCGGTGGTGGTCAGCACGGTGACCGGTACCGGTCGGGAGCGGGCCCGTCAACTCCTGAGCGACCATGTCCATCGGGTCTTCCTCCCCCTGGATGCCCGCGGATGCGTCCGCCGCACCGTGCGGAGCCTGAATCCCCAGGTCTTGGTCATCGCCGAGACCGAGATCTGGCCCCATCTCATCACCGAGACCGATCGCTACGGAGCCGCCCTGATGCTGGTGAACGGAAGGCTGTCCCAGCGGGCCTGGCGGCGTTACCGCCGGGTCCGGTCGGCCGTCTCCCGTGTCCTTGGCCGGTTCGATGTCTTCTGCGTCAAGTCGGAGGAGGACGCAGAGCGCTTCATCGACCTCGGCGCCCCGCCGGGCCGGGTCCATGTGACCGGCGACTTGAAGTCGGAGCCCCTGGCCGGAGTCATGGCCGCCAGCCCCGAAGAGCGCCGGAACGCCCTCGGGCTGCCGGCCGGCGTGCCGGTCCTGGTCGCCGGCAGTACCCGGGAGGGCGAGGAGCCCCTGTTGTTGGAGACCTTCTCCCGTCTGCGTGAGGAGCACCACGACCTGATGCTGGTGCTCGTGCCGCGTTATCCCCACCGGGCCGAGGCGGTCGCCCAGCTGGTCCGGGAGGCCGGCTGGCCGATCGCTCTCCGGACCCGACCCCGGGACCAGGAGGAGCGACCCGTGGTCCTGGTGGTGGACACCATAGGGGAACTGGAACAGTTCTACGCCGCGGCCACAGCCGCCTTCGTAGGGGGTTCCCTGGTCCCCACCGGGGGACACAACCTGCTCGAACCGGCCCGTTACGGTATCCCCGTCCTGTTCGGTCCCCACACCGACGAGACCGGGGGAGCGGACCGTCTCCTGCTCGAGGCGGGAGGCGCCCGAAGGGTCTCCGACCCGGCCGGGCTGGCTGCGACCCTGGCCCTCTGGCTGAGCGATGAGACGGTCCGGCAGGCCGTCGGTGAGGCCGCTCGAGCGGCCGTGGCGAGCAGCCGGGGGGCCCTGGAACGGGTGACCGATCATTATCGGCGATTGATGGGTCTCTCCCGGGTAGAGGTCCGGCGGGATCGGACCGACCGGGGCAGTCGGGGGATCCGGGATGAGGATCTGCCCGCGAGCCGGGAGATCGGACGGTGAGCTCGCGGCTGGAGCGTCTCCTGCGCCTGATCTGGTCAGGACACCGGGAAAGCTCTCTCGGGGTGGGAGGGCGGCTGCTCTACCTGCTGCTCATCCCTTTCGGGATGATGTATTCGGGACTGGTCTGGGCACGGCGGGAACTCTACCGATCGGGCCTGCTGCGGCGACGACGGGTGCATGGGCTGACGGTGGTCTCGGTCGGCAACCTGACGGTCGGCGGAACCGGTAAGACCCCCCTGGTGGTCGGTCTGGTGCGCGGGCTGCTCGACCAGGGGGTGCCGACCGCGGTCGTCGCCCGGGGCTATCGGGCGACCGGACGGGGACGCGGACCCCTGCTGGTCTCCGACGGTGCCGGTCCCCTGGTCCCGGTCGAACTGGCCGGTGACGAACCGGTCATGATCGCCCGATCGGTCCCGGCCGTGGTCATCGTCAGTCGGGACCGCTATCTGGGCGCCCGCCTGGCCCGGGAACGTTATGGCGCCGAGGTGGTGGTCCTCGACGACGGCTTCCAGCACCTCCGTCTGGCGCGGGATGTCGACATCGTGCTGCTTGACGCCGCCGACCCGTTCGGCAACGGCTGGACCCTGCCGGCCGGTCGGTTGCGCGAACCGCTCTCGGCCCTGCATGACGCCGACCTCTTCCTCTTCGTCCAGCGCGGCCTGACCGGGGTCCGGCCGATACCACGCCGGCTCAAGGGACTCCTCCAGGCCCTGCGCCCCGGGGCGGTCACTCTCGACGGTCTGCTTCGTCTGGACGGGCTGCGCCGGGCCGGCGGCGGTACGACCCGTCCCCTCGAGTGGCTCGTCGACCGCTCCCTGCTGCTGGTCTCCGGTCTGGCTGCCCCGCGCTCCTTTGAAGCCGAGTTGCGGCAGCGCGGTGTCAGGGTGGCTGGGCATCTGGACTTTGGCGACCATCATCGTTACACCGACTCGGACCTGGAGGTCATTCGACGGGCTTTCCGGGAATCTGGAGCCGAGGCGATCGTGACCACGTCCAAGGACGAGGTGAAGCTGGTACCGGCCGGACTGAGCGAGGATGATGAGGTCTGGGTCGCCACCGTCTCCTTCGAACCCCGGTCGGTGGACCTGCTTGTCCAGGCCCTGACCCGGGCGGATATTCAAGGATGATCATGAGCAACGCCAAAGCCAGAGAGCCCTACGACATCCTGGTCATCGGCAGCGGGATCGCCGGACTGAGCTATGCCCTCAAGGCCGCCGAACTGGGCCGGGTGGCAGTGGTCACCAAGAAGGAAGACCAGGCTTCCGCGACCAACTATGCCCAGGGAGGGATCGCCGCTGTCATCGATCCGCTGGACGATTTCGAGACCCACATCCGGGATACCCTGACCGCGGGAGCCGGGCTGTGCCACCGTGAGGCGGTGGAGCGGATGGTGCGGGAAGCCCCGCGTCTCATCGCCGAACTGATGGATCGCGGGGTGGCCTTCAGCCGGCGTCTGGAAGGACCCGGCCGGGACGGTGCCGGACCGGCCCCCGATGGCGGGAAGCCGCTCGACCTGGGTCGAGAGGGGGGACATTCCCGCCACCGCATCGTACATGCCCGCGACCTGACCGGTCGGGAGATCGAACTGGCCTTGATCGCCGCGGTCTCCGAGCATCCCGAGATCGAGGTCTTCGAGGACCATATCGCCGTCGACCTGATCACCGAGCACTATCTGCACACCGAGGTCGACTCGGGGCGCAAACCGACGGTCTGGGGCGCCTACGTCTTCGACCGCCACCGGCAGGAAGTGGTCGCCTTCCCGGCCCACCTGACGCTGCTGGCCACCGGGGGCTGCGGACAGGTCTACCGGCACACCACCAACCCCGACATCGCCACCGGGGACGGACTGGCCATGGCCGCCCGGGCGGGAGCCCGTCTGGGCAACCTGGAGTTCATGCAGTTCCATCCGACCTCGCTCTTCGGGACCGGCGACCCGGCCTTCCTCATCAGCGAGGCGGTCCGCGGTTTCGGCGCCATCCTGCGGAACGCGGAGGGGACGGCCTTCATGGAGGGGGTGCATCCGCTCAAGGACCTGGCTCCCCGGGATATCGTGGCCCGGGCCATCGACCACCAGCTCAAGGTGACCGGGGAACCCCATGTCTATCTTGACCTGACTCACCGGAGCGCGACCGAGATCGAGGACCGTTTCCCCCACATCGTCGAGAACTGCCGGCGCATCCTGGGACTCGATCCGGCCCGGGAACCCCTCCCGGTCGTACCGGCTGCCCACTACATGTGCGGAGGGGTCCCTACCGACCTCAACGGCCAGACCGAGCTGAACGGGCTGCTGGCCGTGGGGGAGTGTGCCTTCACCGGTGTCCACGGCGCCAATCGCCTGGCCAGCAACTCCCTGCTCGAAGGGCTCTACTTCGCCGATGCCGCCGCCAACTGGAGCCGCGACCTGCTTCCTTCCCGGTCCGGTCGCATCCCGGAGCCGCCCGTCTGGGACATCTCCGGTACCCATTCGGCCGAGGAATGGGTGGTTCTGAGCCACGACCGGGGTGAGATCCGCGACCTGATGTGGGACTACGTGGGACTGGTCCGGTCCACCCCCCGGCTCCACCGGGCGCAAAGAAGACTGACACTCATCCCCCGGGAGATCGAGGAGTTCTACAAGCGGACGCGGATCACAGCTGAACTGCTCGAACTCCGCAACCTGGCTCATGTGGCCCTGCTCATCGTGGCTGCCGCCCTGTCCCGAAAAGAAAGCCGTGGACTGCACTATATGACCGACCTGCCCGAACGCGTCCCCGCGCTCGAGGGCGTCGACACCTACGTCTATTTCGACTGGGAGACCATCACTCTGTGACCACGCCCGTCACGCCTCCTGGCCGACCGTTCGTGGCGGTCCTCGACTTCGGGGGCCAGTACGCCCATCTGATCGCCAACCGGATCCGCCGGTTGGGGGTCTACTCGGAGATCATGCCGCCGGATGTGGGACCCGAAGCGCTCGAGCACGCGGTCGGGATCATCCTCTCGGGGGGACCCAGCAGTGTCTACGACCCTGCCCAGCCTCCCTTCACCGCCGAACTGTTCGCCGAGGAGGTCCCCATGCTGGGCCTCTGTTACGGACATCAACTGCTCGCTCAGCAGTTGGGCGGGCAGGTGGCCCGGGGAGAGGTCCGTGAGTACGGTCCGGCCCGGCTCCGGGTCCGGTCCGGGGGCGGACTGCTCGACGGGCTGGACTTCGAGGAATCGGTCTGGATGAGCCACGGTGACCAGGTGGTCGATCTCCCCAGTGGCTTCGTGGTGCTGGGGAGCACCGAGGACTGTGCGGTGGCGGCCATGGGGGACGTGCGCCGGCATCGCTACGGGCTGCAGTTCCATCCCGAGGTGACCCACACGCCCAACGGGATGCGGATACTGGACAATTTCCTCACGGTCAGTGGCGCCGAGCGGGACTGGCGACCGGGCGATTACGCCGAAGAGATGGTCCATCAGCTCCAGGACCGGATCGGGGACCAGCGGGTCCTGCTGCTGGTCTCAGGAGGGGTCGACTCGACCGTCTGCTTCGCCCTGCTGAACAAGGCGGTGGGTCAGGAACGGGTCCTGGGGGTGCATATCGACAACGGGCTGATGCGGCTGGGTGAGTCGGCGCTGGTCTCAGAAGCGATGGCGGCCGCGGGCTACCACAACCTGCAGACGGTGGATGCCGGCGACCGTTTCCTCGCTGAACTGGATGGCGTGACCGACCCGGAGGAGAAGCGCCGGATCATCGGCCGGGTGTTCGTCGAGGTCGCCCACGAGCAGCTGGACGGACTCGGCCTGGAGGAGGGGTGGCTGCTGGCCCAGGGAACCATCTACCCTGACACCATAGAGACCGGCGGCACCCGGCACGCCGCCACCATCAAGACGCATCACAACCGGGTCGAGGAGATCGAACGTCTCATCGAGCGGGGGCGGGTGGTAGAGCCGCTGGCCGCGCTCTACAAGGACGAGGTCCGGGAACTGGGCCTCGAACTCGGGCTCTCCGACGAGCTGGTCTGGCGGCACCCCTTCCCGGGACCGGGTCTCGGGGTCCGGCTCCTCTCCTCGGACGGCTCGGACCTCTCCCCGCTGGAGGCTTCCGCTCTGGAAGAGGCTCAGCAGACCGCGGAGGGACTGGCCGCCCTGGGTGGCTATTCCGCCCGGGTCCTGCCGGTCAGGTCGGTCGGGGTGCAGGGCGACTTCCGGACCTATGCCCACCCGGTGGCGCTGTTCGGTGGGGAACGGGACTGGACCCGTCTGGAGGAGGTCTCTACCCGGCTGACGAACGAACTGGATGCGGTAAATCGGGTGGTCTACGGTATCTCCCATGTCGAGCCTGGGCGCTATGCCTCTCGGGCCG
>CAYUVJ010000165.1:4384-5722 GCA_964447955.1 uncultured Gemmatimonadota bacterium | reverse complement strand
ACCAGCGCCCACTCCCGATTCATCCTGCCCACCCTGGCCAGTCCGGTCGACCAGGTCACTCTCGAGGTGTCGGATTCCCAACGGATCAGCGAGTCGGCGGTCATCCTGAACCGTCTGATGCTGCGCCGGCACAACGGCATCGCGGATTTCCGCATCATCATCCCCGAGGAACTGATGCGGCAGAGCCAGGAGACCCAGCGGATCTGGGGGATCGTCATGGGGGCCATCGCCGGCATCAGTCTGCTGGTGGGTGGTATCGGCATCATGAACATCATGCTGGCCACCGTGCTGGAACGGACCAAGGAGATCGGGGTGCGCCGGGCGGTGGGTGCGACCCGTCAGGACATCCTCTCCCAGTTCCTGGTCGAGGCGGTGTTCCTCTCCTTCCTGGGGGGTCTGATCGGGATCGGTCTGGGCTACAGTCTGACCAAGATCATCAGCATCTATGCCCAGTGGCGGACCATCGTCTCGGTCTTCGCGGTGGCCCTCTCCTTCGGGGTCTCGGCCGCGGTCGGGATCGTCTTCGGGATCTACCCGGCCCGCAAGGCGGCCCGGCTCGACCCGATCGAATCCCTGCGCTACGAGTAGTCCTCTTTCCGTCGGGCGGTGACCAGCAGGGAGAGGCCGAAGGGGGGCGGGAGAAGCCGCTCCAGCAGCAGGAAGGGCTGGAGCAGCCCGTAGAGACGGACCAGGCCTGGGCCCAGAGGGGCCCCCGGGCGGACCCGTCCGACCAGCCACCAGCCCAGGGCTCCGACCGCGTTGAAACGCTCGATCCGCTCCGCCTGCAGGCCCGCCCCGGTCAGCAGTTCCTCCACTTCTTCCGAACGGTAACGGCGCAGTCGGCCGCGGCTGCGGTCGAGCCCGGAGAGGAGGGCCGGCCCGGCCGGCAGGATGAGGACTATCCTCCCGGCGGGGTCGAGCTGGGAGACCAGGTTGGTCAGGGTGGCCTGATCATCCTCCACCGCATCCAGCACATGGGTGCAGAGCACGGTGTCGAAAGGCTCGTCTCCGACCTCAAGCGGGCCGGAGGCCGGGTCCCAGAGCCGCACGGTGACGTTGGGCCGGTGCGAAAAGCGCACCGTGAGCCGGTGGACCGCCGCCGGGTCGGGATCGGTCAGGACCAGGCGCCGGGACTGGAGCAGGTTGAGGGCCAGGGCCCCGGTTCCGGAACAGGTGACCAGCACCCGGGGTCCGATCGCGCCGGCGGACCGGTGGAGGATCTCCCGGTGGTAGCGGGTCAGCCGTTCGGTCTGATAGCGGAGGGCGGCGGCCGGCTCGACCACGGGGCTCTCCAGCAGCCCGGCCCGCAGGATGGTCCCCACCGCCCGGACCGCATCC
>CAYUVJ010000165.1:0-4374 GCA_964447955.1 uncultured Gemmatimonadota bacterium | reverse complement strand
TTCTTCCCTTCGTCATAGGAGCGACCGGCGTAGCGGATCGGCACCTCGTAGACCCGCTGGCCCAGCCGCCCCAGCTTGACCGTGACCTCGGGCTCGAAACCGAAGCGCTCCGAACGCAGCCGCATCTGCCGGAGGGTCTCGGTGCGGACCAGTTTGAAGCAGGTCTCCATGTCGGTCAGGTTGAGATTGGCGAATAGGTTGGCGAAGGCGGTCACCAGGCGGTTGCCCAGGGCATGCCAGAAGAAGAGGACACGCCGCTGGGGCGACTGGAACCGCGAACCGTAGACGGCGTCGGCCCGACCGTCCAGCACCGGGGCCAGCAGGGCCGGGATGTCGCCGGGGTCGTATTCCAGGTCGGCGTCGTAGATCAGGGTCAGAGAACCGGAGGCGACGGTCAGGCCGGTCCGCAACGCGGCGGTCTTACCCCGGTTCTTTTCGTGGCGGAGCAATCGCAGCGGCCAGGGACTCTCGGAGGCCAGACGCTCCACGATCCGGTCGGTGCCGTCTCCACTGGCGTCGTCGATGACGACGACCTCGACCGGGAGGGGCAAGGGGACGGACCAGAGCCGGCGCAGTGCCGTCTCGATGGTCGCCGCCTCGTTGTAGGCGGGGACCAGGACCGTGAGGCGCTCGGAATGACCGCTGTGATGAACGGGGTCCACGGAGTGGGTGGGGGGCCTCAGCGTTCCTTACGGCCATTCACTTCGTGTTTTTTCAGCCATTCCACGACCGCTGGGTAATCGTAGCGGACGGTCCGGCCCACTTTGATGAAGGGGAGCCCCTTCTCCTTGCGCCAGTTGTTGAGCGTCGACTTGGAGATCCCGAAGGCCTCGCAGATCTGGTCGGTCGTCATGATGGTCGACATCAGAATGCCTCCTCGATGTACGGAAGGCCTGTTTCGGGGGAAGACAGACCATAGAGAATATACAGGAAGAAGTGGATTCGAGAAAAGCGATAGAGATGCAACCAGGAACCTGCCAGAGCAACCGGCGCCAGCGAGATTCTTGCACTGGGATGCGCAGCGTCCGGACGTCCCTCGACTTTGCGGTCGGTCTGTCGTATCGGCAGGAAGACGCCAGCGCGACACACGCACCAGCCCCAATGACATTTCCTTGTCATATTGGCAGTTCAAGAACAAGATTGGACCGTCCGGCCTTTCTAGAAATACAACCGATATTCCTTCTAATTCCTTTGATAACAACGAGTTGATGACATCGTGTGGCATCCGATCGCAGGTTGGCACGCGGTTTGATGTAGGTAAGGGGCGGACAGCTCGAACATCGACAGCATCCACCGCGACGCTCTGAGACGTCGCATCAAGGAGGCGAGGCAAGATGACGTTGGTTCGTTGGACTCCGCAACGCGATTGGCTCTGGAACATGCAGCGCGAGATCGGTCGGCTCTTCGACGACATGGGCGAGGGGAACACGGCCCGGGGCGAGAGCGCCTGGACACCGGCGGTGGACATCGAGGAGCAGGGCGACGATTACCTGGTCTCGGTCGACCTGCCCGGCCTGCGGCGGGAGGACATCAAGGTGACGGTGAAGGACAACGTCCTGTTCATCTCGGGTGAGCGGAAGCAGGAGCGCACCGAGGAGAACGCCAACCTGCACCTGGTCGAGCGGGCCTATGGCGGCTTCCGGCGGGCCTTCACCCTGCCGCGTACCGTGGACGCCGGGAAGATCCGGGCCAGCTATGTCGACGGCGTGCTCAAGGTGAACGTGCCCAAGGCCGAAGAGGCCAAGCAGCGCGAGATCGACATCGCGGTGAAGTGAAGGAACGGGCCGGGAGGCCCGGAGTGAAGGGACCCGGCGGGGGAACCGTACCCCCGCCGGGCCCTCGTCTGCCGGTACCGCCGGCGCAGAAGTCAAACCGAACGAGTGAGGTTCTCCGATGGGCAAGATCATAGGCATAGACCTGGGCACTACGAACTCGGTGGTGGCCGTCATGGAGGCGGGTGAGCCCAAAGTGATCACCAATGCCGAAGGGGGCCGGACCACCCCGAGTGTGGTGGCCTTCACCAAGGGCGGGGAACGCCTCGTGGGTCAGGCCGCCAAGCGCCAGGCGATCACCAACCCGACCAACACAGTCATGAGCATCAAGCGCTTCATGGGCCGGGGCTACGAAGAGGTCGAGACCGAGCGTGGGGAGGTCCCCTTCGAGGTGGTCCGCGGCCCATCCGGCGACGTCCGGGTGAAGGCCAGTGGACGGGATTTCAGCCCGCCCGAGATCTCGGCCATGGTCCTGCAGAAGATGAAGCAAACGGCCGAGGACTATCTGGGGGAGCAGGTGACCGAAGCGGTCATCACCGTCCCGGCCTACTTCAACGACAGCCAGCGGCAGGCGACCAAGGACGCCGGTGAGATCGCAGGGCTCAAAGTCCGCCGCATCATCAACGAACCGACCGCGGCCGCCTTGGCCTACGGCCTGGATAAGAAGAAGGACGAGAAGATCGCCGTCTTCGATCTGGGGGGCGGGACCTTCGACATCTCCATCCTGGAACTCGGGGACGGGGTCTTCGAGGTCAAATCGACGAACGGCGACACCCACCTGGGAGGAGACGACTTCGACCAGCGGGTCATGGACTGGCTGGCCGACGAGTTCAAGAAGAACGAGGGGATCGACCTGCGGCGCGACCCGATGGCGCTGCAGCGGCTCAAGGAAGCCGCTGAGAAGGCCAAGTGCGAACTCTCCACCACCATGGAGACCGAGGTCAACCTGCCCTTCATCACAGCCGATGAGAACGGTCCCAAGCACCTCAACATCAGACTCTCGCGGGCCAAGTTCGAATCCCTGGTCCAGGACCTCATCGAGCGGACGGTCGGTCCGGTCAAGCAGGCCCTGGCCGATGCCGGGCTGGGCGCCGATCGGATCGACGAGGTCATCCTGGTCGGAGGCTCCACCCGGATCCCCAAAGTCCAGCAGACCGTACACGACCTGTTCAAGAAGGAGCCCCACAAGGGGGTCAACCCGGACGAGGTGGTGGCGGTGGGCGCCGCCATCCAGGGGGGCGTGCTGGGTGGTGAGGTGACCGACGTGCTGTTGCTCGACGTCACCCCGCTCTCGCTGGGTATCGAGACCCTGGGCGGGGTCTCCACCACGCTGATCGAGCGCAACACGACCATCCCGACCCGCAAGTCGGAGATCTTCAGCACCGCCTCCGACGGTCAGACCACGGTGGACATACACGTACTGCAGGGCGAACGCAAGATGGCCCTCGACAACAAGACCATCGGGCGATTCCAGCTCACCGGCCTCCCGCCGGCCCCGCGCGGCGTACCCCAGATCGAGGTGACCTTCGATATCGACGCCAACGGTATCCTGCATGTCTCGGCCAAGGACAAGGCCACCGGCAAGGAGCAGAGCATCCGGATCGAGGCCTCGAGCGGGCTCTCCCGCGAGGAGATCGACCGCATGGTCCGGGATGCCGAGTCCCATGCTTCGGAGGACCAGGAGCGGCGGGAGCGGGTCGAGAGCCACAACCGGGCCGAACAACTGGTCTACCAGACCGAGAAACAGCTCGAGGAACAGAAGGAGAAGCTCTCGGAGACCTCACGAGGTGAGGTCGAACGGGAACTGGCGAACCTCAAGGAAGCCCTCAAGGGGGAGGACAACGACCGGATCCGCAGCACCAGCGAGGTGCTCGAGAAGGCCTGGTACCAGGCAGCACAGGAACTCTACCAGCAGCCGGAGTCCGAAGGTGCGCAGTCGGGCGGCGAGACCGGGGCCGAACAGACCTCTGCGGACGATCTCGGGGACGAGACCGTGGAGGCCGATTATGAGGTCGTCGACGAGGATGAAGAGAAGAAGTAGACCGGCCTTTCGGATTCGGTTGGAGCGGGCCGCCGGATGCGATACATTGACGGACCATTTCCACGGGTCCGGGTGTCCGGGGTGAAGGCAGGATCCGCCCGGACACAGCCCGATGAACGTATCTGAGGTCAGGGGGGACTGATCGTGGCCAGGCCCGCAATGAAGAAGAAGGACCGGGAGAAGTTCACCCGGCTGATCCTGGAGGAGCGCCGCCGCAAGCTGGACGCGCTGGGGCGGCACCAGGGGACGCTGAACGAGATGAAGGACACCCGGGCGGCGGAGTACGAGGAAGAGGTCACGCTCTCTGACGACAAGGAGTACCTCTCCAAGCTGATCGAACAACAGTCCCGGGGTCTGGAAGAGATCAACCACGCCCTGGAGAAGGTGCTGGACGGCACCTACGGGCTGTGCGAGCGCTGCAGCGAACCGATCAACCGCGAACGGCTGGAGGCCATCCCCACCGCCCTGCTCTGTCTGGCCTGTAAGCAGCTGGAGGAGGAAGAGGGGGTCTTCGGACGTCAACGCCGTCAGGATCGGGTCCAGCGCACCAACCTGCCCGGC
>CAYUVJ010000164.1:0-5741 GCA_964447955.1 uncultured Gemmatimonadota bacterium | reverse complement strand
TCTTTGTTGGTCTTCTCGGGCATACCGTCAGTCGTCTTGCCCCTCGGGGCGCTCGAAGAACGACCATACCTCCTTCAGTACGTCCAGGGCCGCGTCCCGGTCGGCGGTCTCCACCAGGACGGTGTTCTCCTCCAGATCGGTCAACGCGCCGGCCTCCAGGTCCTCCCCTACCACCAGACAGCGGATCCCGGCCTCCGTCAATCCCCGGCGGATGAGACCCGCCTCGAAGACGCTGCCGGCGACCGTCAGACGGACCAGGTCGCTGCGCCTCACCCCGGAGCCGTTCACCAGCCCCCGAGGGCGGTCTTCCAGAGCGGCTCGGTCCCTTTCAGGAATGGGTTGAACAACCGCTCCAGTCCGACCTCGGTCACCGGCCCATGACCGGGATGCACCACCACGTCCGGCGGCAGCCGGAAAAGCAGGCGGCGCAGCTTTGCGGCCTGCTGGTGGAAGCGACCCGGGTCGGGGGTCCCACCCAGAGCAGCCTCGAAGAAGGTGTCACCGGCCATCAGGTGTCCTTCAAGATACAACACCAGCTGGTCGTCAGTATGCCCGGTCAGTTCGTGGACGGTCCCCTCATGCCCGCCCACCCGGACCCGATCGTCCCAGCCGCCCGGGTCGACCACCAGGGCCTCGCGGGAACGGGGGCACCAGACCACCCAGGCATTCATCCCCGTGAGCGCCGCGAAGGGACATCCCGGCGCGCGGCAGGGATGTTCGGGCTGGGGATAGTCCGAGGTCATCGCAGACGTCCAGGATACGGGTAGCGGCGGCCGACGGCCGGTGGCGGCGGTGTGAAGACTACGAGCGGGGCTGCACCCCCTCAAGTCCGAAATCAGGGCGCAGAATGTGCTTGGGAGGCGGTCGAGGCCCGCCTAGTATGGCCTCATGCACGAGTGTCTCTCCTGCGGTTATCGTTATGTGCCGTCCGACGGCTGCCCGGCGGCCGGCGTGGCTCCCGGCACGACCTTCGACGAACTCCCCGAGGATTTCCATTGCCCGGCCTGCGGGGCGCCTCGGGAGCGGTTCATTCCCCTCGAGCGACACCCGTACTGAGCGGATACGCCTCCGACCCACCCCGACCGGGAGACCGGACCTGGAGCGGTCGAACCCCTGGAGCGTGCGGCATGGCCGAAGAGAAGTGGCGGGAGACCGGCGGTTACGACCTCGACAGCACCGAGGATCGTCTCGAGGTCGTCGAGGAGGACTACCGCAAGTACAAGCGGCCCGATGAAGTGGATCCGGAGGAGGAACGGCGGCAGAAGGAGCGGGCCCGGCGCCGCTTCCTGATCGGCATCGGCCTGGTCGTCGCGGTCGTCGCCGGGCTCTTTTTGATCGGTGACCTGCACCAGGAGGTGACCACCGAGGAGCAGATGCGGGACATCGGCACCCTGGATGACGCCGTCTACCTGCTCGCCCAGCAGGGTGATGTCGCGGTGGGCTACATCCGCAGGAAGTACCCGAACTACGGCGGCCAGCTCCCCTTCGTGGACGGCGTGGTGGCCAACTATCTCTTCCTCAACTACCCGGTCGAGATCTGGGTCGGGGTAGCGCCGCTCCAGGAATCGGCCGCCGAGGCCTAGGCCCTGCTCATCGACGAGACCGAACCGACGGTGAACCCCAACTGGCGCACCCAGTCCCAGATGGTGCGCCAGAACGTCCCCATCACCCAGGTGGTGGGCCGGGGTCAGCGGCACTATTTCTATCGGGTGAGCAACATGATCGTCTGGGTGGCCACCGACTCGATCACCGCCCCCTTCGCCCTCCAGGCGGTCCTCAACACCAACATCCGGGAATGGTTCGACACCATCCGGCAGGAAGGCTGATCCCTCTGTTCCGCACAGCCAAGGACACGATGGGGGAGATGCAGGTCCCCCGGGACG
Source organism: uncultured Gemmatimonadota bacterium (assembly GCA_964447955.1). Taxonomy (GTDB): domain Bacteria; phylum Blakebacterota; class Blakebacteria; order Blakebacterales; family CAYUVJ01; genus CAYUVJ01. The sequence continues at coordinate 3,858 of CAYUVJ010000164.1, read as the reverse complement.
CCTACTGGGACGCCCAGACCGCCCGGGCGGTGGAGAACTTCCCCATCTCGGGGATGGGTCCCCTCCCCCTCTTCGTCTGGGCCACCGCCCTGGTCAAATGGGCGACCGCGAGGGCCAACACCGAACTGGAGATCCTGCCGCCCGAGATCGGGGCCGTGATCATGCAGGCGGCCGACGAGGTCATGGCGGGAGAGCTGGCCGACCAGTTCGTGGTCGACGTCTTCCAGGCCGGGGCCGGGACCAGCCACCATATGAACGTGAACGAGGTCCTGGCCAGCCGGGCCAGCGAACTCCTGGGCGGCCGGCGCGGCGATTTTACCCGCGTCCACCCGAACGACCACGTCAACTTCGGGCAGAGCACCAACGATGTGATCCCGACCGCCATTCGCCTGGGAGCCCTGAGACAGGGGAAAGACCTGTTGGCCTCCCTGAACGGACTGCAGGCGGCCTTGCAGGAGAAAGCCCGGGCGTTCGATGACATCCTCAAGAGCGGCCGCACCCACCTGCAGGACGCCGTACCGGTCCGGCTGGGCCAGGAGTTCGCCGCCTGGGCGGCTACGGTCGGCCGTTGCCGCGGGGACCTGGTCGAGGCCCGTGAGGCCTGCCGCAGCCTGGGAATCGGCGGCTCGGCCACCGGTACCGGGCTCAACACCGACCCGCACTACACCGAGCGGGTCTGCCGCGCCCTGAGCGAACGGCTGGACGAAGAGGTCCGTCCGGCCGCCGACCGGCACGAGGCGATGCAGAGCATGTTCCCGTTCGTTCGGCTCTCCGGCGCTCTGCGGGCCCTGGCCGTCGAACTGGGCCGGATCTGCAACGACCTGCGGCTGATGGCCAGCGGGCCGACCACCGGTCTGGGTGAGCTCGTCCTGCCCGCCGTCCAGCCCGGCTCCAGCATCATGCCGGGCAAGGTCAACCCGGTCGTCTGCGAGATGACCAACCAGGTCTGCTACCAGGTGATCGGCAACGATCACACCATCGCGGCCGCCGCCCAGGCGGGTCAGTTCGAACTGAACGTGATGATGCCGGTGATCGCCTTCGACCTGCTCTGGAGCCTGCAGATCATGACCCGTGCGGTGGAGGTCCTGGACGGTCGCTGCATCCGCGGGATCGAGGCCGACCGGGAGCGCTGTCAGGCTTACGCCGAACGGACCCTGGGGCTGGTCACCGCCCTCAACCCCTGTATCGGCTACGAGAACGCCGCCCGGGTGGCCAAAGAGGCCGAGCGGACCGGCCGCTCTATCCCGGAGGTGGTGCTGGAGATGGGCCTGTTGACCGCCGAGGAACTGGAGCGGGTCCTGGACGTGCGGGCCATGACCGAACCGGGTATCCCAGGCTGCCGTGAGGAACCGCGGATCACCGAACGGATCCGCGAGCGAACGCGGGACGAAGGCTCAGGGGCCCCTTGAGGGGAGGACCGCCGGATTCGCCTGAAGGTTGCGTCCGGCGGCCCGCGCCGATACCTTGAACGCCCGAACAGGTAGCACGCACTGCAACACCGTGGGGCCCGTCCCCCTGCCCAGAGGCGTCGCATGACCGACATGACCCGCGAAGAACTCGTCGCCAGCCTGAAGCAGAAGCTCGGGGTCGCCGAATCCGGCGGTGCCGGACCCGACCTGAGCTCCCCTAAGTGGGCCCTGGTGGTCGTGATGGAACCCGAGGAGATGACCGACGAGGTCATCACCCGGCTTCAGGGGGTCAAGGGGAAGAAGACCCTGAAGCGGATGGTGGCCGTCCCGCCCAAGGCGACGGTCCAGAACCTGGTCCGGGAACGCCTGCACGGAACCGGGATCGGGGTCATCGACGGACGGGGGTTCGTGGTCAAGCCGTGGAGCCCCGACCGCTACCGCTCGGTGGTGCTCGACCCCATGGACTGAGCCCGGGGTCGGTCTGACGCCCCGGATCTGCTCGCCCGAGGGCCCGGCCGGGATCCTCGGACCCGCACGAAGAAGGCCTCCCCCGCGGATGCGGAGGAGGCCTTTCCTGTTGGTGGAGATAGCGGGACTCGAACCCGCGACCTCCGGCATGCGAGGCCGTGTGCGGGCTCTTTCGTAAGTTCTTCGCCCTCAAGGGATTATGGGGTTATCTCGTTGAAGAGACGCGACTTGCCGAGAATGGTGTGCATGTAATTGCACACAGAAACCCACAATTGAGTGATGTCGCGCAGCTGAGTTTGTCAGAATTTGGTCAGACTCAGGAAGAACCCAAGGAAGGTCTCACCCAGTACTCAGGGCCGGAGCTTGTACTACTGGAGGTCATGATTGGATGACTCTCATACCAGCCTGTAGAATGCTGGAGGGGGGCTACGGGTTCAAGGAGAAAGGAGACCACAATGGAGTTCAAGATTGAAGGACTGGATGGTGTTCTGAAGAAACTGGGAGACCTTCAGAAAAGGGCCGAGGAACTCGACGGTACGCACGACATTCTCTTAGCAGAACTCTTGAATCCAGAGTTCCTATCTTCCTGTAGCCGGTTTAACTCACTTGACGACTTGCTGAAATCTAGCGGGTTTGAAATCAAGAGCATGGAGGACTTGAAGGCTATCCCCGATGATGCGTGGAATAAGTTCATCCGCGAGAATACATCCTACAAGAGCTGGGAGGAGATGCAGCAATCGGCAAGTACAGCGTGGGCTAGGAAGAAACTCGGGCTCTGAAACACAGCTCGCCTGCTTGAGTCAACAATCACCTGGAGAGTTCGAAGTAAACGCTCCGGGATCTCGGGCGGTCCGTAGAAAGGAAGATGCTGGCAGAGTCTACTTTTTCAGCTGTCAAACCGACGAGGCGAGTATGTTTGAAAAAGCCTGTAAGAAGAACAGAGAGGCCATATATGGCCTCTTGGCATCGAGTCCTCTCGGACCTAGTTCTGGCATTGCCTCCAACGGCACTGCGTTCATGGTAAGTCCGGGCTATCTCGTCACAACTGCACACTGCATGCATCATAACAACGATCACTCCAAGCCACTTCACAAGAAGATAGAAGTCATCAGGATTCCCGAGATCGGCCAGAAGATGGAGACTGTCAGTATTCACGCATTGGACGACAGTCAGGATATTGCACTTCTGAAGATCGACAGTCCTCGTTCCGATAAATGCTTGGAGTTGCTACACGAGGTTGTCCCCCGCGGCTTAGCCGTCGGATCTCTTGGCTTCCCTCTTGCGCAGGTTGTGGCCACAGGTGCAGGCATTCAATACAACCTTATTGAGCGATTCCAGGGTGCTAACATCTCGGCCTACATCGAGACTGCAGGGGCAGGGGGGATCTTAGAACGACACTACGAGACCGACTCTCATATGTATTCTGGCTCGTCTGGCTGTCCGGGATTCATTCGGAGTGGGAAGATTTGGGGCATGCACAATCGGTCTGTAGTTGAGACCCCAAAGGCGCAAGGCAAAGAAAGCGGACAATCTGCTAGGATTGCGATTTCACTTTGGATTCCGTCGACAACGATTCTCAGGCTATGCCGGGACCATGGAGTGCCAGTATAAACTGTGCGGTTTAGCACCCATGAGCCCCCCTGAAGTCAGGGGATAGGATGACTCCCGGCGGGCGGACCACCCTCCAGGCCCGCCCGCCGGCCTGAGCTGGTTATGAATCCTCTACTCTGGCACTAAACACCCCTGAACTGCCACCCGTTCCCTCGGTGGTCGCTCGTATCTTGTGAGTGGAGGTGCCGAGTGTCACCATCGAGAAATGCCTACGATGACTGCTGCACCGAATGCGCCCACTTCCGGGTTGCGATCGGGGCATGGGGAGAGACCGGGGGCGGATTCGTGGGGATCTCTGTGCGGCCGCAGTATCAGTGCATGCTCGAGCTGACGCCCGCGAACGGGTGGTGCAAGGAGTGGGAACAGCGAA
>CAYUVJ010000163.1:0-5760 GCA_964447955.1 uncultured Gemmatimonadota bacterium | reverse complement strand
GTAGAGCCCGCTGGTCTCCTCGTAGACCTGGATGAAGGCGGTGTCCCGGTCCAGGCGGATGATCTCGCCGATCAGGCCCTCGTTGCCCACCCGCACGATGTCGTTCATGCGGGAGCCGAGCATGCCCTTGGCGATGACCGCGGGGCCGGAGATCTTCTGGATACGTCCTACGATCTGCTCTGCCATGGTTCTCCTAGATCTTGATCTGGAAGCCGATGGCGCGGCGCACCACCTCGCCCAGATATGCCCGCTCGTCGCGTTCCCCGGTCCCCGGCTCCAGGCTCGGGAAGGGGACGAACAGGGGTTCGTTGCTGGCGTCGACGGCCTTGCGGGTGCGCTCGTCGAGCCCGGCGACCAGGTCCTCCTCGATGAGCACCAGACCGTACTCGTCCCCGCTCAGCAGGTCGCGCACCTCACCTCGGGCGGCCTCGGTATCGGGGACCACCCGCACCTCGACCCCGGCCAGCTTGAAGCCGCTGCCCAGCCCTTCCCTGCAGATGACGGTCACGCGCTGCATTCCTGCTCCGTTCAGTGCACCATCTGCGACCGTAACTCGGCGGCCGGCAGTCGGAAGGCCAGCCCGCGGGCGATCAGTCGCAGGTCGGTGAACTCGGCGTAGCGGCGCCACAGATAGCCCAGGATGGTGGCGAAGCCCAGCGGGTCCTTGCGGAAGAGCCGGCCGAAGTTGCGCACCAGCATCCGCTCCACCCCCCGCTCCACGTCGGTGATCTTCTCGCTCCCGGCCAGTTCGGTGCCCAGGGCCTGCCCGTAACGGGTGCGCAGGACCACGTCCAGGGCCGCCTTGACGTCCCCGGCCGCGGCCAGGTCGGCCAGCTGGCGCGGGCTCAGGGTCCCCCCCGAGACCATCCAGGCCAGCGAGGCCTCGGCGTCCAGCCCCCTCCGGGCCAGTTTGAGCATGGTCACGATGTTGCGCAGGTCCACTTCGGCGGCCAGGCTGTCGGCCAGGTCCTCCCCGCCGGGGGTAATCCGGGCCTGTTCCACCACCCAGGGGTACCAGGCGTCGTCCAGCGAGCGGTCGAGGGCCAGCAGGTCCACCTCGCCCTTGCTGGCCTCCTTGAGCACCGCGGCGATCATCCCACCGAAGGGGAGGCCCCAGGTGGCCAGTCGGCCGGCCAGTTCCCGCAGGTCGGTCGAGGCGGCCAGTTCCTCCAGGTCGGCCCCGGTGAAGGAGCCCAGGGGGACCAGCCCGCTCCGGACCTCGCTCTCCGGCCGCTGGCGCAGCACCCCTCGCACCATCGTGCGCACGTTGTGCAGGTCGAAGCGGGAGAGGTAGAGGTCGACCAGGGCCCCGGGGTCACCGGCGCTGATGTGACGCACTTTGCCCACGTCCTCGGCGAAGGCGGCCAGCAGGGCCGCTTCCACCTCGAGGATGTCGGCACCGCCGGACGTGGCCTTCTCCCGCTCCATGAGCCGCCGGTAGAGGGGCGACTCCGAGATGCGGGTGACGAAGGTCTCCAGTCCCTGGGCGTCGACCAGCGCGGGATAGGCCTCTCCGGCCAGCAGCCGGGTGGACATGCCCCGCACCCGGGCGTTCAGGTAGCCGTAGTCGTCGATCATTTACTAAAGAGAGCCTGGCCCAGCACCTCGTCCAGGTTCTCATGGGCCTGGGCCAGCCGGGCGCCCAGTGTGTCGTCGGCGCTGATAAGGCCGTCGGAGGTGACCGCCCTGACCCCCCCCTGGATCCCGGCGTCGGCCTCGACCTTCAGGTCGATCCCCGCGTCCTTCAGGGCCGCTTTGACGACCTTGACGTCGTCGGGGTGGGCGTAGACCACGGCGTCGTCCCCCAGCCGGTCGGTCACCTCGAGGGTCCAGTGCTTCAGGGCCTCGGCGTAGCCAGGCCGCCGGCGCAGGCCGCCCACCTTCTCGGCGACCTCCCCGCGGACCTTCTCCAGGACCTCGTGCTTGGCCTCGAGCACGGCCAGGCCGACCTCCTGACGGGCCAGTCCGACCTGCCGGTCCACTTCGACCGTACCGCGCTTCTCACCGGAGCGTCGGGCCTCCTCGACCTGACGTTCAGCGTCGCGGCGGGCTTCGGCCAGCACGGCCTCGGCCTGCTCACGCGCCTCGGCGAGCAGCTGCTCCCGTTCGCTCTGCGCTTCCTGCGCGAGTTGTTCCAGGAGCTTCTGTTCCTCTGCCATCAGAGCTTGCCCAACAGCAGGAACGCGATCACGAAGCCCAGGATCACGGCCGTCTCGGGGATAGCCACCAGGACGATCATGACACCCTGGAGCTCGGGACGCTCGGCCAGGGCGCCGCCGCCGGCAGTACCGATCTTGGCCTGGGCATAACCCGTGCCGATAGCGGCCAGGCCGACGGCCAGGGCCGCGGCCAGGGCGGCCAGACCATAACCGACGGCGCCGGTCCGATCGGCAGCCACGGCTTCGTGCCCGACCGCCTGGGTGGTATCACTCAAGGCGGCCTGTGGGTCGTGGGTCTGCCCCTGGGCGATGTCGGCCGTGCCGACCGACGCGAAGACGACGACGGGGGCGGCGATGGTCACGACCATCGCCAGCAGGGTGGTGAGGATGAGCGTGCGCTTCAAACCTCTTCTCCTCCGAGTTTTCGGAACGGCCGGAAGGCTGTCCCTTGTGGTTCGTAGAACTTGCCGAAGAACTCGACGTAATGGAGACGCAGGGAGTGGATGCTCGGGCCGAAGACGCCCAGTACGAAGTTGAGGGTATGGAAGAAGAGCGCCGCGAACAACCCGAGGATCAGCCCCAGGATACTGCCGGTCTGGACGAAGCTGTTGGCCAGAACGGCGAGTAAGACCGAGGCCAGCCCGATGGCCATGAGCCGGGCGTACGAGAAGATGTTGCCCGCGTAGCTGAGGATGTGCAGCAGCCCCATGAGGGCGTTCATAAGATTGCCCTCACCGTAGACGATCAGGGCGACCCCCAGGCCGATCAATGCATAGATAGGTGGGTTAACACCGGGGCCAGCCGCTCCCTGGTTCTGCAGCACCAGCAGGAGCAGCCCCCCCAGGGCGAGCATGAAGCCGGCCGAGGCCAGCCCATGCCGGATGTGCCGGTGCCGGAAGTGCTTGAGCAGGTTGAGCAGTAGACCGAGTTGGACGTGCACCCAGCCGATGCCCAGCACCACCGCCAGGGCAGTGCCCATATCATGGTGCCGGTCGTAGATCCAGTACTTGAGACCGATCGAGAGGTTGCCTCCGAACTCCCCGAAGAAGAATCCAAAGAAGACCGCACTCAGGCCACTTATCAGCAGCACCGTGCCGCCGGCCCGTACCATCTCGATCCGGCGGCCGAGGGTGTACTTAAGCGCTAAAGCCATCCCGATCACCAGCAGCCCGTACAGGACATCGCCCAGCATCAGCCCGAAGAAGAGCGGGAATCCGATGGCGATGAGCGGGGTGGCGTCCACCGTGCCGTAGCGGGCTGGCGGCAGGATAGAGAGCATGACCTCGAAGTCCTTGAAGAAACCGCGGTTGCGGAGCTTGGTGGGGACCCGGTCCTCCTCCCCGTGGGCGATGCCCAGGTCGGTCACCACCACCCGGTCCTCCAGTTCGCCGGCCAGCCGTCCCTTCAACCCGTCGAGATCGGTCCGGGGGACGAAGCCGTGCAGGACGAAGGCCCGACCGCTGACGGCCAGCTTTGAGGTCTGGAGGGCGGCCTCCAGGCGGGCGACCACCTGGGCCAGCAGGCCCTTGATCCGGGCTGCCTCTTTAATAAGGAAGGCGTCGAGCGCTCCCCGGGCCTGATCGATCTCGGTCGGGAGGGCGGTGATGCGCTCCTGGAAAGCCCGACTGGCTTCGGCCAGGGAGAGGTCGCGGTAGGCCACTGGAGCCTGCAGTTCCTCGATCCCCTCGTCCCCCAGCAGGCGGCCCAGCCGTTCGTCGTACTTCTCAGGATAGACGAGCAGGACCGCCATCCGGCCGCCGGCGACCGGGGCACGGTAGACCTGTCCCTGTCCGTCGGTGAGGATGTCCACCATGTCGGCGAGGCCGGCCAGTACCTCGGCGGCACTGCTCTCCAGCACCACCGCCCGGCGGGCCTGCCCCTCCTCGGCCGCCCCGGCGGCGCCGGTCCCGGCCAGCAGTTCGGCCAGGGCCTGGAAGGCGGGGGCGTAGCGCCGGGCTACCTGGAGTTCTCCCTCCCGGCGGACCAGCAGACGGTCGTGTTTGCGGTAGGCTTCGTAAAGGTCGGAGACCTGCTGTTTCAAGTCGGAGGCGGAGACGGAATTCAGTTCGTCGCGGATGCGGAGACTGCTCTGCCGGGTCTCACCATCGGCCAGGGCCGCGCCCGGGACTCGGGTGGACATCTCCTTCAGCAGCTCCTGGAGCCGTTCCAGCAGGGCCAGGTCGGCGGTGTCCCGTCCGGCGTCCTGCGCTTCAGGCCGCTCCAGCACCACCTCGCCGTGGGCGTCCTGCAGGGGCGCCTCGGAGATGTGGACCACACCGGCGTCCTGGAGCACATCGAGTGTCCGGCGCAGCAGCTTGCGGCTGCCCAGGACCTCGATCCGGGTCATGGGGACGATCATCCGGGGACCGTCAGCCGTTCAGCAGGAAGGTGAGGGCCGACTCCACGGCCGCCTCGCGGTGCTTCTTCGCCGCCTTATGGACCGCCTTGACCTGCTGTTCCTTCGAGCCGGTGATGGCCTGGACCTCCTGTTCGGCCTTGGATGAGGCCTGCTCAAAGGCCTGCTTCGCCGCGGCCTGGGCCTTGCCCTTGGCCTCCTTACGGGTCCTATCAGCCTCTTTGCGGGCTTCTCCGACGGTCTTCTGCGCCTCGGCCCGGGCCGCGTCCAGCGCCGCCTGGAGTTCTTCTTCCTTCTTCTTCACGGCGTAGATCTTCGACTTCTCGGAGAGCCCCGTGGGGGCGACGTGTTCGGCCTTGGCCATCGGCAACCTCGAGAATCACATCCAGCGTGAAGACGCCGAGAGACGTCAACGGCTTGCGGCACTTCAGGTTACAGACAGGGATACACCGGCGAGCACAGCCGGCCTCATAAAAAAACGCCCCTGCGAGGGGCTGTCAACGGGGTTCTCAGGGCAAGCGTTCCGCCGCTTGGCGAACGATGCCTGAAAACGCCCTTATTCCCGCGGTGTATCGCCCGGTTCGGGTGCCGCCGCAGCATTGCCGGACAGCTGGTGGTCTAGGGGACGTACGCATGATCCCCACCCGACGGAGGCTTATCCTGCCGCCGCATGCGCGGGGGTTCGACCTATCCGTCTCCACACCCCTGGTCGGCGGGCGTCACGCTCGAAGCCTTGCAGCACAGCGGATTGCACCTCCGGGGCGCTTGCAGTGTCATCTGGGATCATCTGGCCCTTGGAGATTTACCCTTCGGAGACAAGGGATTGTACGGCTACGCTTGGTGCTGGCGCAGGATGAACGGGCCCAGGAACGGCACGGCAAATGAGTATTTCCCATGACGGTTCTTGTAGACGAGACCGGTGTCCCCAAGTGCCGACAGCATTTGGTTCGCGTGGCTACCGCTGAACGGCTTCTCCAGGATATCCTTCGATGCCTCAACGACTTCCTGGACGGTGAATTCGGCATCGGCATTGGGCAACCTGGCGATTACAAGAAGCAGGTCTCGTTGCCTATCGGTTACTCTCCCCCATCGTCCCGCGAAGAAATCGGTGTCCAGCTTCCTGATGATACTCTCCATCGGCACTGCGGGCTGTTCACCCGCTCCCACCTTCTGGATGAATGCGTCATAGGCTTCTCTGCAGATGAATTGAATAAAGTACGGATACCCGCCGGAACTTGTCACGAT
>CAYUVJ010000162.1:0-5825 GCA_964447955.1 uncultured Gemmatimonadota bacterium | reverse complement strand
ACGCGTGCGCCGGGCGTTGGACTCGTCACATGTTGGGCGACGTACCTCCATGGTACGTCTCCGCCAAGTTCCTCGTCCGCCTTCGGCTCACGCGTCTGGATGCCGTCCTCGTCGGAGACGACCTCGCACGAACGTCCACCGTCTCTTCGACCGGAGCGTGAGACGGGCCCGTTCGCACGATCTCGTCGTTGGACGCGGCACACGCAGGTCAGGGAGGTTCCGATGGCGGACGGTAAGCGGATCGCACTCATCCTGGCCGGGGGGATCGGGGAGCGGTTCTGGCCGCTCTCGCGAAGTTGGCGCCCCAAGCAGCTGCTCCCGCTGGCCCGCGGAGGCCGGAGCCTGCTCGAGGACGCGGTCGACCGGATCGCTCCGCTCATCCCGGCCGAGGACGTCTTCATCGTCACCGGCCCGACGCTGGTGGAGCCCATCCGGGAGGCCGAGCTGGGGATCCCGCCCCAGAACGTGATCGCCGAACCGGCCAAACGCAACACGGCCGGCGCTCTGGTCTTCGCCGCCGCCCACCTGCTGGCGGAACGGGGCGAGGAGGTCCTGGGCGCGATCCTGGCCGTACTGCCCGCCGATCACCTCATCGATCCCCCCGACCGGTTCATCGCCGACCTCGAACGGATCATGTCGGCGGTGTCCGAACTGGGGGGACTGGGGGTCATCGGCATCCCTCCGACCCGGCCCGAGACGGGCTATGGCTACATCGAGCGCAGTGACGAGGAACCGACCCCCGGGATCCACCGGGTGACCGCCTTCCGCGAGAAGCCCGACAACGCCACCGCGGCCCAATATCTGCGCTCGGGCCGGCATTCCTGGAACTCGGGGATGTTCTTCTGGCGCCTGCGTGATTTCCTGGAGGAACTGGCCCTGGCCGCCCCGGCCCATCAGGCGGTGGTCGCACCGCTCGCGAAGGCCATCCGTAGCGGGGATGAGGCCGGAGCCCGGGAGCGTTTCGAGACGCTGCCCGACATCTCGGTCGATTTCGCCCTGATGGAGAAGGCCCGCCGGGTCTGGATGGGTTCGGCTTCCTTCGAGTGGGACGACCTGGGGGCTTGGGACGCGATGCGGCGGGCCTGGGAGCCGGACGAGCGGGGGAACGTCCGGTTCGGTGAGTCGGTCCTGGTGGACACCGAGGACTGCGTGGTGGTCAACGACACCGGCCGGGACGGCACCTCGGTGGCCGTGATCGGGGTCCGGAGCATCACCGTCGTGGTCACCGACGACGGTGTGCTGGTCACCCGGACCGATCGGGCACAGGATGTGCGGACCGCGGTGAAGGCGCTCCGGGACCGGGGAGTAGGACCGCTCTAGGATCTGTTCGGAGTCCCAGACAAGGAGGTCCCCGATGCGATGTCCGCGACGTTCCGTCCAGGCTCCGACCGGGCATGTCCTCCTCCACCGACTGTGTCTGGTCCTCCTCCTGGCCGCCACACTGGCCGCCCTCCCCATCCTCACCTCTCCGGACCTTCAGGCCCAGTCCTTCAGCCTGGAGCAGGTCCTCTCCGCCGGCTTCCCCACCGAGGTCGTCGTCTCCAGCGACGGGACCCGTATCGCCTGGCTGTCCGATGAGGAGGGTCGGCGCAATGTCTGGCTCGCCACGGGTCCCGGTACGGACTGGAAACAGGTCATCCGGCTCACCGCCTACCAGGAGGACGACGGACAGGAACTGAGCGGACTGCGTTTCACCCCGGACGGGACCCGACTGGTCTACCGGCGCGGGAGTTCCCGTAACCGGGACGGGGCTTTCGCCAATCCGCTGAGCTTGCCCCAGGGAGTGACCCGGGACCTCTGGCTGGTGGGCGTGGACGGTTCGGAGCCGATCCGTCTGGCCGGGGACGTCGACCCGGTCATGAGTCCGACCGACGCCCGTCTGGTCTGGTCCTCGGGAGAGACGGTCTGGCTGCTCGAGCTGGATGGTCCGGGGGGGGATGTACCGCCGCCTCGTCCGTTCTTCCAGGTCCGTACGGGAGCCGAAGAACTCCGCTGGTCGCCCGACGGCACCCGACTGGCCCTCAGCAGCAACCGGGACAGTCGTTCCATCCTCGGTCTCTTCGACCTGCGGGACGGCAGTCTGCGCTGGCTGACCAACGGGGTCGACCGGGACTTCCTGCCCCGCTGGTCACCCGACGGGAGCCGGATCGCCTTCATCCGTCAGCCGGCCGGCTGGCAGGGATTCGCCGTCTGCCTCGTGGATGCGGCCGGAGGGGGAGAGAAGGAACTCTGGCGGTCCCCGGACGAGGAAGCCGGGGCCTACCCGGGCACCATCGACGGCTCCTACGACCTGATGTATGGAGAGGACCAGCTGATCTTCCCGGGGGAGTGGAGCGGTTGGAACCATCTCTATGCGCTGTCTGAGGCGGGCGGTGTGCCGAGAGACCTGACACCGGGTGAAGGAATCGTCGAGAACGCCGTCCTCTCTCCCCAGGGTGACGCCGTCTACGTGAGCACCAACATCGCCGGGATCGACCATCGGCAGCTGGCCCGGATCCGCCTGCGGGACGGGGAGACCCAGTGGGTGGAGCGGGGAGCGGCCATCGCTTGGGCGCCGGTGCCGGCCGCCCGGTTCGGGACCGGGGGGCGCACCCCCGGTCTCGACCTGGTCGCCTATATCCGCTCCACCGCGACCGAACCGGCCCGGGTCTGTCTGCGTGATGTGACCTATCCCGAGGGGCGGATGCGGACCACGGCCCTCTCGGAGGTCCGGATACTCTCCCCGCTGCCCGACGGATTCCCCCGCGACCGTCTGGTCACCCCGGAAGCGGTGGTCTTCCCCGCTCCGGACGGCACCCCGATCCACGGCCAGCTCTTCCTGCCCGCCCAGCGCCGGCGCCGGGAGCGGCAGCCGGCGGTGATCTTCATGCACGGCGGGTCGCGTCGGCAGATGCTGCTGGGCTGGCACAACCGGGGCTACTACCACAACGCCTACGCCTTCAACCAGTATCTGGCCGCCCGTGGCTACGTGGTGCTCTCGGTCAACTATCGCAGCGGCATCGGTTACGGCACCGCGTTCCGGGAACCCCCGGACTACGGCTGGCAGGGAGCGAGTGAGTACCAGGACATCGTGGCCGCCGGCCGCTGGCTGCAGGAGCGTCCCGAGGTCGACCCCGAGCGGATCGGTCTGTGGGGCGGCTCCTACGGCGGCTATCTGACCGCGCTGGGTCTAGCCCGGGACTCCGACCTGTTCAAGGCGGGAGTCGACTTCCACGGGGTGCACGACTGGTCCGAGCAGCTGGCCTGGTGGGCTGGCGGACAGGTCCCGGGCCCCACCGAGGCGGCCCGCGACTCGATCGCGCGGGTGGCCTTCCAGGCCAGCCCGGTAGCGGCCATCGATTCCTGGCGCTCCCCGGTGCTGGTCATCCACGCCGACGACGACCGCAACGTCCCCTTCGGGGCCACCATCGACCTGGTCGCCCGGTTGCGCCGCAAGGGGGACGTCCCGGTGCACGAGCTGTACTTCCCGGACGACGTGCACGGTTTCCTGCTCCACCGCAACTGGCTGGAGGCCTACCGGACCGCCGCCGATTTCCTGGACCGCTACCTCAAGGAGGCCCGGGGGGGCTGAACCCTAGTCTCCCTCGCCTCCCCGCAGCACCCGCTCCAACTCGCGCAGCATCCGACCCAATTCGTCCATGGTGCGGCCGTAGTCCGCCCAGCGCCCGGCCCGCAGGTGTTCCTGGGCCTGCTCGTAGAGCTGGAGGGCCCGGGTGGCCTGCTCGGCCGGCAGGCGCAGAGTCCCGGTGGGGGTGCGGAACTCCACCCCCGGTTCACCGGAGGGGGCCGGTCCGACCTGGATGTCCGGTACCTGTCCGCCCAGCACGGCCCGCAGTCCCTGGTCCAGGGTCTCGGTCATGACCACCCGGGGACCGTAGGAGAGGATGACCCGCTTGAGCTCGGGCAGGTCGCTGCGCTCGGCCCGCAGGTAGAGCGGCTCGGCGTAGAGCAGGCTCTCCCCGATCGGGATGACCAGCAGGTTCCCCCGGATGACCGAGCTCCCCTGCTGGCTCCACAGCGTCAGCTGTTCGCTGATGACCGGGTCCTGGTCGATGCGGGCCTCGATCTGCATCGGGCCGTAGATGAGCTCCTGTTTGGAGAACTTGAAGAGGACGAGTTCCCCGTAGTGCTCGGGATCGCAGCGGGCGGCCAGCCAGGCCACCATGTTGTCCTTCCCCGAGGGGGTGAAGGGGAGCATGAGCACGAACTCGGGCGGGGTGTCCGCTTTCATGGAGAGGACGACGTAGTAGGCCTCCATGGGGACCTCACTGCCCGAGTAGATCTCCGTCGGACGGTTCCAGAGGTCCTCTTGGTTGTAGAAGACCCGCGGGTCGTCCATGTGGAAGAGACACCACTTGTCGGCCTGCCGCTCGAACAGGTCGATGGGGTAGCGGATGTGGCGGCGGAGGGCCTCCGGCATCGCCTCCCAGGGCTGGAAGAGGTCGGGGAAGATGGAGGCGATGGTGTCGGTGATGGGGTCGGGGGCGGCCAGGTAGAAGCGGACCGCGCCGTCGAAGGCGTCGATGGTCACCTTCACGCTGTTCCGGATGTAGTTGATCCCGTCCCGGGAGGGTTCGGAATAGGGCATCCGGTTGCTGACCGTGTAGGCGTCCAGGATCCAGACCAGCCGGCCGTCGGCCACCACCAGGTAAGGGTCGCCGTCGTAGAGCAGGAAGGGAGCGATCTTCTGCACCCGTTCCCGGATGGTGCGGTTCTCCATCAGCCGGGTCTCGGCGGTCGGGTACTCGCTGATGAGCATCTTGAGTTGTCCGTACTTCATCGAGTAGATCAGTCGCCGCCAGAGGTTCCCGATCGGGACCCCTCCGTCCCCGGTGTAGTTGCTGTAGACGTTGTTCTCGCCCAGGGCGTAGTCGAACTCCTCCTCGGTGGTCCGCACCAGCACATAGTCGGAGGTCAGCTCGCCGTAATAGACCTCGGGCCGGGTTACCTCTAGACCCACTTCACTGGACGGGGGGATGTCCTGGAGGAAGAAGACCGGCATCCCCTCGGCCGTGACCTCGTTGACCGGGCTCATGGTCACTCCGTAACCGTGCGTGAACTTCAGGTGCCGGTTCACCCAGGTCTGGGCCTGGCCGGCGAGACGGGAGATATCTATCTCGCGGGGGGCGAGCAGGACCTGCCGCATCTGCCCGTCGATCTCATAGCGGTCCACATCCGGCGTCATGAACGTGTAATAGAGCCGGAGCTCCTGCAGCTGGCTGTAGGTCTGCCGGAGCGGCCGCCAGTCCCAAAGCCGGATATTCTGGAAGGTGCCGGGATAGCGCTCCAGGTCGTCCTCGGTCAGGGAGAGGGTGGCCGGGAAATCGAACTCGCTGATCCGGTCGAGACCATAGCCGTAGCGGGTGTAGTTGATGGCGTGCTCGATGAAGGGCTTTTCCTTGGTCACCTCGTTGGGTTCGACCAGGAACTGCTGCACCGCGGCCGGATAGAGACCGGTGGCCAGTACCAGGGCGGCGATATAGGCCCCGGCGGCATAGAGGGGGATGGTGACCTGCTTGCGCCAGAGGCCGTAGACCATGGCCCCGAAGAGCAAGACCGAGAGTCCCAGCATGATGCGGTAGCCGAGCAGTTCGGCGTTCACGTCGGTGAACGAGGCTCCGAAGACCACCCCTCGGTTGGAGTAGAGCAGGGCGTAGATCTTGAGCTGAAAGTGCCAGGCCAGCAGCAGGAAGAGCAGTGAGGCCAGGAAGATCAGGTGCAGCCGCACCAGAGGACTGACGTAGACCTTGTTGTAGGCCACCCCCAGGGCCCGGCTCTCATAATAGATCAGCAGGACGGCGGCCGCGGTCACGGCCAGCACCCAC
>CAYUVJ010000161.1:0-5828 GCA_964447955.1 uncultured Gemmatimonadota bacterium | reverse complement strand
CAACCTGATCGCCTACCTGCTGAACCACCGCTTCCCGGTCACCTGGGACGAGATCCGTCAGCGGGTCCCGGGGTACCAGCCGGTGGGTGAGGTGGATGAGAAGTCCATCCTGCGAAAGTTCGAGCGGGACAAGGAGGAACTGCGGGCGCAGGGGATCCCGATCGACACCGTCCCCATCGACAGTGAAGTGCTGATGGGGTACCGGCTCGACCGGACCCGGTTCTATCTGCCGCGCATCGCCCTGACCGAACCGGAGATCAGGGCCCTGGTGGTGGCGGTACGCCGGGTCGCCGAGATGAAGGGTTTCCCGCTCGCCCGCGAGGCGCGCTCGGTCATGCGCAAACTGGTCTTCGACTCCCTGCCGGCCGCCGATGCCGACGGGCGGATCGTCTATAAATACTCGGGGCACTATACGACCCCCATCATGGAGACGATCACCGAGGCGCTGCTGCGCAAGAAGCGGCTCCACCTCACCTACTACAGTCTCCACCGCGACGAGGTCACCGAACGCGACGTGTTCCCCTACGGCCTCATGCAGCGGGGATCGGGCTGGTACCTGATCGCCCACTGTCTGCTGCGCGGGGAGATCCGGCAGTTCCGGCTCGAGCGAATACGTTCCATCCAGATCAACCGTAGCGATCCCGCCGTACCCGACTTCGAGATCCCCCGCGACTTCTCGGTCAAGGACTTCATGGGCCGGGAACCGTGGGACTATTCGACCTCCCGCCCCACTGCCGTCGAGGTCCGGATGTCCCCGGCCCGCTACCAGCAGTCCCTGGCCCGCTGGTCGGGCCGTCCCGACGTCGATTTCCCGCCGGACCGGGAAGGGGTGGCCGTGATGCGGGTGCGGGAGGACGAGGCCTTCCTGCGCTGGGTGCTGGGCGAGCAGGGTGAGGTCGAGATCCTCTCGCCCAAGCGGATGCGGCGTGACCTCAGGACCCTGCTCCGTGAACTCATGACGGTCTACCAGCCGCTGGAGGTCGCCGACTGATGGCCACCGCCGACCGTCTCAACCGCATCCTCGGGATGATCCCGTTCCTTCTCCAGAACCAGGGGGTGCCGCTGCAGGAACTGGCCCAGGAGTTCCAGGTCCGCCCGGCCGACCTCCTGAGGGATCTTGAGGCACTCTCGAACTGCAGCTACGGACCGTTCGGATCGGCCGAGATCATGGACGCCTATCTCGAGAACGACCGGGTCCATCTCTGGACGGGGGAGCACTTCAAGCGCCCCCTCTCCTTCACTCCGAGCGAGGTCCTGGCTCTGCGGACCGCCGTTTCGCTCATGCTCGCCCATACGGATGCCCGCGAGACCCGTGACCTGACCCGGGCCTATCGCCGGATCGCCGGCGAGAGTGAGGGGAGCGGGACCGAGGCCCGGGCCTTCAAGGGCATCCTCGGAGTGGAACCGCCGCCGGCCCTCTCCGGTGAGGTCTTCAGCACTCTGGAGCGCGGGGTCCACGAGGGGCGTCGGGTCCAGATCGATTACTTCACCGAACATCGCGGTACGGTCTCGGAGCGCACCATCTCGCCCTATCGGATGGTCTGCAGCGACGGCCAGTGGTACGTCGTGGCGTACTGCGCCCGGGCGACCGACGTCCGCACCTTTCGGGTCGACCACGTCCGGTCGGCGGTCCTGCTGGGCGAGCACTTCGAGGTCCCGGAGGAGTTCCGGCTGGAGGAGCATTTCACCCAGGGGATCTACGTCGAGACCGAGGACGACGAGCGCATCGTGGTGCGCTATCGGCCGCCGGCCGCCCAGTGGGTCGTCGAGGAGGAAGGGCGGGGCCGGCCCGATAAGGAGGGGGCGGTCACCCTGAGCTACCGCACCTCGAGCCCGCGCTGGCTGCTGCAACGGGTCCTCTCGTACGGACGGGCGGCTGAGATCCTGGAACCGCTCCACCTGCGCGACGAGGTGAGGGGGCTGCTGGAGCGTCTGGACGAGACCTATCGGGAGGGCGGCTGAGGGGTAAACGGCCGGCCCGGCGACCGCGTCTTCGAATTCGGAGGCCGGAACCGGCGAGCCTTCACGTCAAGAAACGCTCGCGATCTCTCCTTCACTCACCGATACCGGGAACGGCCTCCCGGATACCGGCGCCGGTTCGCTCTCCCAGCGGGCCGGCGCTTCTCATAGCGGTGGCGGGGTTGCCGCCGGTGGGGAGCGGAGCGTAGAATCTGTGATCCGGTCATGAGGATACGAAACCTGGAAGAAGAACGGCCGCGAGCCGGCCGCAGGGGGGTCATGCCCTGGCTGGCGTTGCTGGCGATCGCCCTGCCGCTGGGTGCGGCGTGGGCGGCGGCTCCGTCGGGCTCTGCCCCGATGCCGGGACGTCCTGAAGAACCGGTCGCGATGGCCGAGCAGGTCGACATCACCTGTGAGATCGACCTGCGGGAGCGGACCGACCACATAGCCCGGGTGACCGTCACACTGACCGGTCTGGAACGGGACGAGCTCGAACTCGCCCTGCCGGAGTGGACCACCGGGGGCCGGGTGCACCGCTCGAGCGGGGAGCTGATGGAGCTGACCGCAGAAGGTCCGGAAGGGCTCCCGCTGGAGTTGCGCCGGGTCGGTCCGGTGCGCTGGCGGATCGCCACCCGCTCCGTATCCGAGGTCGTGGTCCGCTACTGGGTCTGGGCCAACGACCCCTCTCCCCAGGGCGCCCAGATCGACAGTCGGCACGCCTACCTGAACCCGGCCGCCATCCTTCTCTACCCTCCCGATCTGGTCCGGCGCCCGGTCACCATTCGTCTGCGCATGCCGGCGGCCTGGAAGGCCGCTTCGACCCTGGAACCGACCTTCGATCCCTCGGTCTTCCGGGCCTCTTCGTTCCTGGAGGTCTTCGAGTCCCCCTTCGAGGTCGCCGCCTTCGAGGAACGGTTCTTCACCATCCGGGAGATGAACGTCACCCTGGTCACCCATGATACGCCGGCCGGCCTGGACCGCTCGGCCCTGCTCCAGGGCCTGGAGCGTCTGCTCGACCAGGCGATCCGACTCTTCGGTATCGTCCCTTCCCGGGACCATCTGTTCGTCTTCCATTTCGACCCGGGCGGGGCCCGCGAGGCGCTGGGACTGCCGGGGGCGACCTCGGTCCGCTGGGGTTCGGAGGTCGCCGGTGCCGCGCTGGAGGAACTGCTGCGCACCACGCTGGAGGGTTTCCTGAAGGCCTGGCTGGGGGGGCGGGTGCGGCCGGCGGCCATGCAGCGGGTCTTTTTGACCGAACCCTTCGTGACCGACAGCTACTGGTTCCTGGACGGGGCGGCGGCCTACTACACCGAACTGCTCATGGTCCGGGCCGGCCGGACCCGCCCGGAGCGGTTCTATGAGCGCCTGGGGTCCGAGATCACCCGACTGCAGAATACCACGGCCCGCACCATCCAGTCGGCGGCCGAGGCCTCCCTGGACGCCTGGTACGGCATCGAAGCCGGTTATCAGGCCCCCGAGCGGAGCATCGATTACCGCAACAAGGGCTTCCTGCTCTGTTTCCTGCTCGATCTGGAGATGCGGCGGGCCACCGAGGGGCGCCGCTCCCTGGATGACCTGCTCGCCCTGCTGGCCGGCTGGTACGGCCGGAGCGGACGCGCCTTCGAGGAGTCGGCCGACCTGCTGCTGGCCGCGGGTGCGCTGGCCCGGATGGACGCCACCCCCTTCCTGGACCGCTACGTCCTGGGGACCGAGGAACTCCCCTGGGACCAGGCCCTGGAGACGGCCGGTCTGGCGCTGCGTCCGGTCTCCGGTGAGGTGGCCGCTACCGGTTTCCGGGTCGAGCCCGAGGGGCAGCGGGTGCTGCGCGTAGCCTCGGTCGTAGAAGGCTCACCCGCCGCCCGGGCGGGGCTTCGGGGGGGCGATCGGATCGTGGCCGTGAACGGTTCCCTGCTGGTCGGGGACCTGACCGACATCCTCTCGGACGCCCGTCCGGGTGACATCATGACCGTCCGGATCCGCCGCGGGAGTCGGGAAGAGGAGATCAGCTTCCCGCTGACCAGCGAGGTCCGGCAGAGTTTCAGGATCGAGGCCCTGCCCGAGACCACACCGGCCCAGCAGGCGGTCCTCGCTACCCTGTTCAGCCGCCTTCCCTAAAAGCCGACCGTTCCGGTCTGAGATAGCGCTAACCGGCTACCCCCCGGCGCGTATATTGCCCCCATGGCCTATCGCTATGTCTTCGGCCCCGTCCACAGCCGTCGGATGGGTTTCAGCCTGGGGATCGATCCCATCCCCCGCAAGACGTGCAGTATGGACTGCATCTACTGCGAGGTGGGTCCGACCGACCGCTGGACCATGGAGCGGCGGGAATGGGTCCCGGTGGAGGACATTCTCGACGAGGTGGCCCGCAAGCTGGAGGAACGCCACCGCATCGATGTCATCACCTTCAGCGGGAGCGGAGAACCGGTCCTGCATTCGGGGCTGGGCCGGATCATCGATGGGATCCGGAGACTGACCGACCTGCCGATCGCCATCCTGACCAACTCCAGCCATCTCCACGACCCGGCCGTCCGGGCCGACCTCTGCCGCACCGACATCATCGTGCCGAGCCTGGACGCGGCCACTCCCGAGGTGTTCGAGCGGATCAACCATCCCCACCGCAAGCTGCACCTGGAGGACATCATCGCGGGACTGGTCGCCCTGCGGCGGGAGTTCAAAGGACGGATCTGGCTGGAGATCCTGTTCGTCGAAGGACTGAACGACACCGACGAGGAGGTCCGGCGGCTGGCCGAGGTGGCCGCCCGGGTGGACCCCGACCGGATCGACCTGAACACGGTCGCCCGTCCCCCCGCTTACGAGGGGGTCCGGGGGGTCTCCCGGGAACGTCTGGAGGCGATCCGGGAGCTGCTGGGCCCCAGGGCCCGGATCGTGGGCATCGCCGAGGGGCAGGCCGCCCCGCCCGCGGTGGAGGATCTGACGGCGGCCATTCTGGAGACCGCCGCCCGCCGGCCGGTGACGCGCCACGACCTGATCGACACCCTGGGCCGCAAGCCGATGGAGATCGAGTTGGTGGTGCGCACCCTGCTCACCGCGGGCCGGCTGCGGGAGCGGGCCCACGGCGAGGACCTCTATCTGGACGTCCCCCATCAGGTGGACGCTCGGGTCGCCCCCGCGACCACCCCGCCGGATCAGTAGCCGCCCATCATCCTCCGCGTATCACCGCCGCCCTGATCGAGACGCGGGTTGACGAAGGTGCTGTAGATCGACCCGAAGGTGTAGGTGAACCCGACCCGCAGCTGGTACTTGAAGGCGGTCTGGAGCTGTCGGATGCGGAGCAGGATCTCGTCGTCCTCGTAGCCGGCGCCCGAGATGTAGAGCTGGTCGTGGACCCGGGAAGCGTTCCCGTTGATGTTGAACGAGAAGCCCCGGAAGAGCCGGATGTCCCAGCTGCCGTTGAAGTCGAGCTTGTAGAAATTCAGGTCGTCCAGGTAGTGGGAGAACTCCACCGAGGCCCGGGCCGACCCCCAGGGCTGGGTCAGCTCATAGGAGAGCTGGAGCGCGTGGTTGTTCCGGTACTCCTCGGTCTTTCCGTAGATGGTGGTGTCGGTGTAGGCGTAGTAGTTCGCCCCGACGGTGTACTGCAGGGTGAGCTGGCGCCGGGTGAACTCACTGTAGGGCCACAGGCTCCACTCCAGGGCGGGGGCCGCCCGCAGGGAGAGGTCCTGGTTCGTCTGGGAGGAGGACGCGGCGGTCAGCCGGGCCCCGGCCGACCAGTGGGGCCCCAGGGCGAAGATGTGCGAGGCGTTGGCGTTGAGCCGGTGGGAGAAATAGCTCCGCCAGCCGTCGCTCAGTTCCCGCTGGTCCTCGCCGTAGTTGCCGCTCAGCGAGAAGGTGGACTTGAGGTCGGGGGT
>CAYUVJ010000160.1:0-5830 GCA_964447955.1 uncultured Gemmatimonadota bacterium | reverse complement strand
TGATGCCCGGCGTGCCGGAGAGCCCTTCGGGCAGGGGCATGACCTCGGCGCCGGTGGTCTCCAGCAGGGCGGCCACCACCCCCTCGTCTTCCTCGGGGGCGTAGGTGCAGGTGGAATAGCAGACCAGCCCGCCGGGACGGACCAGCCGGAAGGCCTTCTGCAGCAGGCGCAGCTGGACGCCCGGGAGCTTGCGTACGGCCTCGGGCGGATCCTCTCTCCAGCGTCCTCCTTCGATCCGGAAGGTCCCCTCCCCCGAACAGGGCGCATCCACCAGCACCCGGTCGAAGGAGAGGCTCTCGGGCAGGCTCTCTCCCCGGTAGCGGCTCAGCAGAGCGTTGGGGACCCGCAACCGTTCCAGGTTGGCGGCCAGCACACTCAGCCGCCCGATCGAGATATCGTTGGCCACCACCAGTCCCTCACCCTGCATCATCGCCGCCAGCTGGCTGGTCTTGCCGCCGGGGGCGGCGCAGAGGTCGAGCACGTTCTCGCCGGTGCGGGGGGCCAGGACGGCGGGAGGGAGGGTCGAGGTGTAGCCCTGCGGGTGGTACCAGCCCAGGTGGTAGGCCCAGGTCAGGCCGGGTCCGGGGAGCCCGGTGACCCGGTAGAGGTCGTCGCTGCCGAAGGGGCGCTCCCAGCCGCTTCCCTCCCGCTCCAGCATCTCTTCGAAGCGCGCCCGATCCACGGCCAGCGGGTTCCAGCGCAGGTCGGTGGGGAGCGGTCGGTGCAGGGCCTCGAGGAAGGCCTCGGGGTCGTCGGCCAGCCGGGCGTGCCGGGTGATCTCTCCAGGGACGGGGAGCATGTGCCCCAACGTGAACCGCCCCGCCCGGGAAGTCAACCGGCCCCCGAGAAGGTTTTGCCTTCCGCAGACGCCTGTACCATCCTGCAAGTCTGTACGTACCCGCATCCACGCCTCAGGGAGTGAGCGAACGATGGAACGGATCGTAGAGTGCGTCCCCAACTTCTCGGAGGGACGTGACCCCGCCGTCATCAAGGAGATCACCGACGCCATCACCTCGGTCTCCGGGATCCGTCTGCTGGACGTCGATCCCGGGGCGGATACCAACCGGACGGTGGTGACCTTCGTCGGCCCCCCTGAACGGGTAGGGGAGGCCGCCTTCCGCGGGGCGCAGCGGGCCGGCGAGCTCATCGACATGCGCACCCACCACGGCGCCCACCCCCGCTTCGGGGCCACCGACGTGGTCCCCTTCGTGCCGGTCTCCGGGGTAACGATGGAGGAGTGCGCACAGATCGCGCGGCAGGTGGGGGAGCGTATCGGGACCGAACTGGGGATCCCGGTCTATCTCTACGAGCAGGCGGCCTCGGTCCCCGAGCGGCGCAACCTGGCCCGGGTACGCGAGGGGGAGTACGAGGGGCTGGCCGAACACCTGCACGACCCCGCCTGGCAGCCCGACTTCGGTCCGGCGGAGTTCAACGCCGCGGCCGGGGCCACCGCAGTGGGGGCGCGCGAGTTCCTGATCGCCTACAACATCAACCTGAACACCCTCGACCGGCGTTATGCCGCCGAGATCGCCTACGAACTGCGGGAGCGGGGCCGCTGGAAGCGCACCGGGAACACCGACCCCTTCTACTATAAGGGGGAGGTGGTCAGCTTCCCCGGCGACGGCACCCACCCCTGCGGGGACTGCGACTTCGTGGGGTCGGACTTCGAAGAACTGGCCGCCCACGCCGCCGAGGTCCACGACGTCGATCTGCAGGCCCGCTACGAGGAGCTCGAGATCGATCCGTCCGCCCCCAGCGGACCGGTCTTCAAGAGCGGGCGCTTCCGTCAGGTCAAGGGGATGGGTTGGGTCATCGACGACTACCGCTGCGCCCAGATCACCATGAACCTGACCGACTTCAGGGTCAGCCCCCCCCACCTGGTGCTGGAAGCCGCCCGCGACGAGGCCCGCCGGCGGGGGATCGAGCTGACCGGCTCCGAGATCGTCGGGGTGGTTCCCTACGAGGCGATGCGAGGGGCCGGGCGCTTCTACCTGCAGCGCATGCGCAAGTCGACCGGACTGCCGGTACCGGACGTGGTCGAGACCGCGGTCCAATCCATGAACCTGCGGGACGTCGCTCCCTTCAAGACGGCCGAGAAGGTGCTGGGGATGCCGCGGGTCACCGGCCCGCTGGTGCAGAAGACCACCTGGGACTTCGTGGACGAGGTCTCCCGGGACACCCCGGCCCCGGGGGGCGGCTCGGTGGCCGCCCTGGCCGGGGCGCTGGGCGCCGCCCTGGCCGCCATGGTGGCCAACCTCTCGGTCGGCAAGGGGGAGTTCGACGAGCACTACGAGGAGCTGTGCGGGATCGCCGACCGGGCCCAGGGGATCAAGGACGCCCTGGTGCGCGGGGTGGACGAGGACACCACCGCCTTCGACGCGGTGCTCGAGGCCTTCCGCCTGCCCAAGGACACCGAGCAGGAGCGGGCTGATCGTTCGCAGGCCATCCAGGCCGGCTACCAGGAAGCCACCCTGGTCCCGCTGGGGACCGTCGAGGCCTGCCGGGACGCGCTGCAGCTCTGTCACCGCATGGCGGAACTGGTCGACCCCGAGATGGTCAGCGACGTGGGCTCGGGGGCGCTGACCGCCCACGCCGGGGCCCGCGCGGCCGGCTACAACGTCCGCATCAACCTGCGCCATATCAAGGACCGCGATTTCGCCGCGCGCACCCGGGAACAGTTGGACACGCTCATCGCCGAGTGTGCCGAACTGGCCGAAGCCACCACCGCCGAGGTGGAGAAGGTCCTGGAGGGGAAGCGGCCCAAGAAGAAGTCGTCCGGGCAAGAGGACTGAGCCATGGATCTGGGTCTCGAGGACAAGGTCGCCCTGGTCACCGGCGCCAGCGCCGGGCTGGGCTACGCCGCCGCCTGGGCCCTGGCCGCCGAAGGGGCCCGGCTGGCGGTCTGCAGCCGGGATGCCGGACGGATCGAGGCGGCGGCCGCCCGGATCCGCGAGGAGACCGGGGCTGAAGTCGAACCGGTGGTGTGCGACATGGCCGGCGGCCGGGAGGCGGTCGAGGGGCTCATCACCCACATCACCGGTCTATGGGGACGGCTCGACATCGCCGTCTCCAACGCCGGCGGCCCCCCCGGCGGACGCTTCGCCGACCTGGGTCCCGACGAGTGGGAGCGGGCCTACAACCTGACCTTCCTGAGCACCCTGCACCTGTGCGGGACCGCCCTGCCGGTGATGACCGGGCAGGGATCGGGCGTGGTCGTGGTCATCACCTCGCTGGCCGCCAAGCAGCCCATCGCCGGGCTGGTGACCAGCAACACCTTCCGGGCCGGTCTGAACGGCCTCATCAAGTCGATCGCCGACGAATACGGCCCGAAGGGGATCCGGGCCAACACGGTGGCACCCGGCTACACCCACACCGAGCGCCTGACCGAGCTGGCCACCGGCATCTCCCAGCGGGACGGGATCTCGATCGAAGAGGTGTACGACCGCTGGCGCCAACTGGCCCCCCTGCGCCGGCTGGGCCGTCCCGAGGAGGTCGGAGCGGCGATCGCCTTCCTCTGCTCGGAGCGGGCGGCCTTCATCACCGGCCAGCACCTGGCCGTGGACGGCGGCGCCATCCGCGGCATTCTGGGGTAGGTGTATCCGAGCCGTCAGGTGTTGGCGGCAGCGTTGTCCCGGGTGGCGAAGAGCAGGTCGTCCCGCTCCACGATCCGGTCGAAGCCGGCCCGGGTCAACCGCTCCAGACAGGCCCGGCCCGGTCGGGGCCGGCGAGAGCATAGCATCGGCCGGTGTTGTTGTCCCCGGTCCTACCTTCAGACCCGGTTCCTATGGTAGAATGAGGCTCATCCCTATTGATCAGGCGGTCCGTGCATGCAGAAGGACTCCCAGAAGGTAGAAGCCCTCGAGATCGCCCATGACCGGCGGATCTACGGCCCCATGGAGTATCTGGAGAAGCTCCGCCGTTTCGAAGCACTCTGGATGCACGCGGTTCGTCTCGATCCTCTGTTCGGTCGACGTTGGCAGGAGGACATCCAGGCCGATCTCATCCTCGCCCGGGTACTCAATGGACTCCCTCCCCAAGCCTGATTTCCAGGGCCTGCTGATCCGGCTGTCCTGCGGACTTCGAACAGCCGGGATACCCTTCATGGTCATCGGCGGGCAGGCCGTTCTCCTGCACGGAGTGCCCCGGACCACCGAAGACGTCGATCTGACGCTGGGAGTCGACCCCTCCCACTATCAGGAGGTCGCGGCGGTATGTGCTGAGGCGGGACTTGAGCTGCTGCCCGACGACCCGGAGGCTTTCACCCGGGAGACCTTCGTCCTGCCGGTGTCGGATACACGGTCCCTGGTCAGGGTCGATCTCATCTTCTCGAGCCTGGAGTACGAACGTCAGGCCATCGGGCGCGCAGTCCAGGTCCGACTGGGGGATGAGGAGGTCCCTTTCGCCGCCGTCGAGGACCTGATCCTGCACAAACTCTTCGCCGGACGCCCCCGCGATCTGGAGGACATCCGCGGTATCCTGCGGCTCCGGGATTCGGAACCCGACTGGGATTATCTGGAGCATTGGGCTGGGGAGTTCGCCACGATCCCCGGACGTGAGAACCTATCCCGAAACCTGGCAGAGATCCGGGAGCAGGCCGAAGGGGACCGTTCATAACTCCTTGGCGCAGCTGGGACAGTAGTTCCACTCCGCGGCCACGGTCTGCCCGCAGTGGGGACAGGTCCCCTTCAGCTCGGAGCGGCAGTAGGGACAGATCACATAACGGGCCGAGACCCGCTCCCCGCATTCCGGACAGGTCGGCCCCGCCTCGCGGTTGACCAGGGCGTAGATGAGCGCCCCCAGCACGTTGGTCGGCAGCGCGAAGAGTCCCCAGAGCACCGCCGGCAGGCGCCGGCGCCGGGCGTCCACGAAGACCCACAGGGGGGGCGAGAGGACCAGCAGGATCAGCCCCAGCAGACCCAGCCGGTCGAAGACCGTGGCCAGCGTCTGCCAGCCGGTGACCATCGGCCCCTCGTCCCGGGTCAGGAACTCCATGTCCAGGTAGCCCCGCACCCCGACCGGGTAGGTGTTCCCGGCCACGTTCACCCGCATGAGCATGTCCTCCCGCTGGAAGAGGGTGCTCAGCATACCGGTCCCGTATACGTCATAATCCCCTAACTCGAAGACGATCTCCAGCGGATCCCCGTGGTTGCCCCCGTACATCCGGAATGCGCCGGGGTCCTGGGCCGCCCCGGGCGGCACCCCCTCGGAGTAAGCCGACCAGGTCCCGGCGAAGCGCTGCGGCTGGAACATCAGCCTCAGCCGCACCCCCTGCTGGCGGCCCGGGTAAGCCTGTTCCAGGTCGGTCAGGGCCGCCTCGGCCCGCCGCTGGACGACTCCGGCCAGCTCCGCCGGCACCTCGACCACCGGCATCACGGCCGCCTCCTCCGACATCTTGAAGGGGAGCGGTCCCATCTGCCGCAGTTCGGCCTCCAGTCCATCCCGTTGCCGGAGCCAGAGTTCCCGGCGCTGTTCCCAGGCCTGCCTGTTCCGCTGGCCGACCAGCTGACTGTGCTCCTTGCTGGCCCAGCGGCCTCCCAGCCAGGTCAGCGGGAGCAGCAGCAGGGCGGTCACGAAGAGCCCGAAGACCCAGTTGGCGCCGCCGTTGCCCTTCATCCTGTTCTTGGTCGTCCCGTTCATCGTCATCCCCTCCTCGGTCTTCCCCATCCTCATCGTCATCGTCCTCCCTCGGTGCGGCGACGGGCGCCGGCCAGCAGCAGGGGCGTGGCCGCCAGGAAGACCCCGGCGCTCACCGCCACCACCACCCCGACGGCCGTCCAGCCCGAAGCGACCACCGCGGTCACCACTTCCTCGACCGTCGGCAGCAGCCCGC
>CAYUVJ010000159.1:0-5834 GCA_964447955.1 uncultured Gemmatimonadota bacterium | reverse complement strand
AGAACGACCCGATGGAGCAGAAGGCACAGTTCGCGAAGCACCCCCGGGAACGGACCAGGTTCAGGGTCCCACCGGCCCGAATGATCCGGTCGGTATGATCCCGGACCGGCCAGGGCATGGTATCCAGGTCCTCCACGAGGGATCGCATCGGATTGACCTGGACCGCTCCTTCAGGAGACCGCCAGCTCACCCCGGCCACTCCGACCGGGTCCCTCCCCTCGCGCCAGGCCTGCAGCAGAGCGACCAGGGACAGGTCGCCCTCTCCCCGAACCACGGCGTCGATCTCGGGGCGATCGGCCAGCAGACGCCCATCGTTGAAGGTCGGGAAGTGCCCACCGACCACGACCCGGCTCCGGAGCCCCGCCTGCTTCAGGTCCCGGACCAGGCCGAGGGTGGGGCGGGCATGGAAGGAGAGCAGGCTCAGTCCCAGCACCGCCGGTTGCCGCTCCAGCAGTTCGCGACCCAGCCGACGGCGCGACCACCCTTCGACATGGTTCAAAAGGGTGTAGGTATGGAACCCCGCCCGGCGGGCGGCGGCGGCCAGACTGGCCACACCCAGGTTCTCATAAGGTTCGGGGACTCCGTGCCGCAGCGCGGGATCGACCAGCAGGACGTCCATGCTCGTTCCTTTCCGGGTATCGAGACGGGATGGCCCCGCCGACCCGGTGAACTGGTTCGTCTGCCGTTACCGCAATCACCGTGCCATTCGGTCTGACGATGACCCATGCTGCAGGACAACGAGTTACCGTGATGTTCCGCGATCCGGCCCTCGCCTTTTGCACAATAATTCATGCACTTGACTGCCCGATTATGCGACCCTGAGAAGGCGACGGCACCAGGAATCGGGTACCGTTCGAGCCATGCGGGGACACTCTGGATGCCGGTGCCGACCGGTCGACGTTCTTTCTGTCCGGTCTCTGGGCCTCTTGAAGCGTCCGTCCCCCTTGAGTATCTTCAATCATGGGCGGGGAGGGGTGGTCCCCCGCCGAGCGTGTCCCGGACCTCCGGGTGCGCCCTCCCCACCCGCCTCAGACCCATCGGAGGATGCCAAGATGAGAAGGAGCTGGGCGTTCGTCGTACTCGTGCTGCTGGCCGCAGCCGGCTGCAGCACGGTCATCGATTCGGCGATTAACACCGCGGGCCGCACCGTCGGTGAAGCGGCGGGACGGATGGTGGGGCAGCGCATCGTGCGCACCTACACCCCCCAGTTCGCCAGCCTCTATGCCTCCTATATGTTCACCTATGCCTTCACTCCCGGGGGATACTGGATCGAACCGACGCCCTATCAGCCCGGTGACTATTCCAAGTGGCGCTTCATCGAGGACGACGAAGCGACCGGCTCCTGGCTGGAGAAGGCCTTCCTGAAGAAGACGGACGAGGGGCAGGAGTGGTGGCGGGTCTCGATGTACGACGCGGACAGCGACGACACGGTCGTGCTGGAGGCGCTCTTCGATGCCGAACGTACCACCGTACTGCGGCTCCGCAGTCAGTTCCCCGATGAGGAGATCAAGGAGATGCCCGTCGAGCAGGGCACCATGGTCTACAACCGCCCGACGCAGCTGACCGACGAGAGTATCGAGGGAGCAACCGTGGAGACGGGGTCGGTGGAGGTCCCGGCCGGCCGTTTCACCGCCCGACACATCCAGTTCGGGGATGTCGGGACCGGCGGTACGGTGGAGTGGTGGCTGGTGGAGAGTGTCCCGGGTGGGGTCGTCCGCTACGGCAACCGCAGCCGGACCCAGTCCGAAGAGCAGGTCGAGGGACTGGACGACTCCAACTTCTTCCTGGAGTTGACCGAGAAGGGGAGTGGGGCCACCACGAAGCTGAACAGTTTCCGCTGAACCGGGTCTGGACTGGGGCGGCTACTTCGTGGTCATGACGAACACGCCGTCCCAGTCCTCGGCCGGAGGCGTTTCGATGTACGCCCGACAGCGCTGCCGATAGAGCCGGCAGGGGCCGTCCTCGGGGTCGATCTCCAGGAGCCCGTCGAACATCTCCAGGGCTTCGGTGAAAGCCCGCTCACGATACATCATCAGCCCCATCTCGAAGCGCTCGATCAGGCTGGCCTTGCCGGCCGAGATGCCTTCGTCGATCGTGCCCAGCACCTCGTATATCCGCACCGGCCGCTGTTTCCCCTTCACCCGGATGAGGTCGAGTTCCCGGCAGGCGATCTCGGGACCGGCCGCCTGGTAGGTCATCTCGGAGATGCAGATCCCCGTCCGATAGACCTTGTTGGTCCCCTCCAGCCGTGAGGCCAGGTTCACGTTGTCCCCCATCACGGTGTAATCCATCACGTGCCGGCTGCCCATGTTGCCGACCAGCACCACCCCGGTGTTGATCCCGATACGGGCTTCCAGCGGCGGACGTCCCTCCTCGGTCCATGTCTCCCGCAGTACCTGCAGCATCGTCTGCATCTCGAGGGCGGCCTTGCAGGCCCGCAGGGCATGATCGGGGAGCGGGATGGGGGCTCCGAACTCCGCCATCAGGGCGTCCCCCTCGTACTTGTCGATGATCCCCTCGTGCTTGATCACGATGTCGGTCATGGCGGTCAGGTACTCGTTGAGCAGACCGACCAGTTCGGTCGGCCCCAGTCCTTCCGAGATCCCGGTGAAACCGGCCACGTCGGTGAACATGACCGTGAGTTCCCGCTCCTCCCCCCCCAGGGCCATCAGTTCGGGATGGTTGATGAGCTGTTCGACCACCTTGGGCGCCACATAGGAGGCGAACATCCCCCGGATACGAGCTTTCTCCTGCAGTTCCATCAGGTAGAGGACCACCGTCGAACCGGCATAGGCGGTCGCCACGGTGATCACCGGCGTGACCGTCCAGAGCCAGGTCGCATAGCGGGTGAAGAGCAGCATGGCCACCCCCACCACCGCCGCCACCAGGGCCAGACCGACCGCTCCCCCCGCCCTGGCCTTGAACCGGCCGGCCAGGGCCGCGGTGCCCACTCCCAACAGGACCACCAGCAGCCAGTTCAGCCAGCGCGGGACCACCTGGAGGAAACGCTGTTGGAGGATGGTGTCCACCGCGTGGGCGTGGATCTCGACCCCCGAGGTCAACACCGCCCCACCCCCGGTCCCCTCGTTCAGGAACGGGGTGGCCCAGAAATCCTGGTGCTCGGGCACGGTACTGCCCACGAAGACGATCTTGTCCCGCAGCCGGTCCTCGGCCAGCAGGTCCTCGAAGGCGTCGAAGTCCCAGTCCCCGATGTCGGTCTCGGCATCATCGACGATGCTGGCGTAGGAATAGGCGGGGACCGAACCGGGGAAACCGAGGAAGCTGATCAGCATGCCTCCACTGGGACCGCGGGGGATGAAGCGGTCCCGCAGCCGCCAGCCCCCCTCGACCACCTCCAGGGTGTCCGCAGCCGGGATACCGAGGTAGAGCTTGAGGGCCTGGATCCCCAGCTGAGGGACGGTGCGCTGGCGATAGCGATGCTGGATGGGGTATTCCCGGACCACGTTGTCGATCGGGTCAGGATTGATGTCCACAATCCCGTAGCCGGCCTGGCCCAGCACCCCCACCGGTTCCTCCAGGGAGCGGCTGATCGCCCCCCGGCGCCGGGTCGAGAGGGTCTTGGCCCCCAACACCACGATGCCGGTCTCCTCGATGGCCGCCATGAGGACCAGGTCGTCCTCGGGGAAGGCGTCCCCGAAGGTGGCGTCGAAGGCAACCGCCCGGACCCCGGCCCGGGCCAGGTTGCGGATCAGCGCGGCATGGTAGCGCCGGCTCCAGGGATACCGGCCCAGGGACTGTTCGGAGTCGACGTCGATGGCGACCACGGCGATCTCGCTGGGGACGGCCAGTTCCCCCCGGTAATTGAACCAGAGGTCGTAGACCGCCTTCTCCAGCTGGCGACCGATCCGGGTCTCGGAGAAGAGGATACCCAGCAGGGGGACCAGGACCGCCACCCCCACCAACAGGAGGTGGGCGCGGCGGTCCTGGCCGTTGGAACGTCGGGCCACGTCCCCTCGGGCCGGTTCAGAAGGTCCGGTTCAGACGCAGCCGCAGGAGCATCTCGGTGGTGTCGAGCCCGCTGCGGCGGTCGTCGGTGTACGACCCGAACCCCGCCTCCAGACGGGCCCACCACGACTGGCTCCAGCGATATTCGGCCCCTCCGAGGGCCGAGAGCCGAGTGTAGGCGAGCCCCAAGGCCCCGGCCGACTCGGGACTGCTCGCCCCGGTGTAGGTCACATCGGCGATACCGAATACCTTCGAGGTGAACCCGTGCCGCCCCTTGAAGAGCAGCCGGTTGAAGGTCGTCTGGGCGTCATATCCGGTCAGCTCGGCCGTGTTCAGCCCGTAGGTGACGGTGAACTCGGTCGGCCGGTCGTCGAACCGGTTGGAAAGTCCGATCAGGTAGTAGGTGTTCTTGGTTCCGGTCAGCGCGTTGAGCGCATCCTCCCGCCCCACGTTGGCGTAGTTGATGTTGATCCGCGAGCGCATGCCGCCGAACAGCCGCACCGGGATGAAGGCTCCGCCCGAATAAGTGCTCGTGTTCTCGTCCATCCCCCCGTTGGCCGAGGCCAGCAGGTCGTTGTTGCGGCCAAAGGTGCGGTAGCCGAACGAGAAGCCGGGCTGGGCCGGGTCGGGCTGCCAAAAGACGTCCAGGGTCAGCGCCGAGGTGGCCGTGGTGGCCGGCTTGGTCTCGTCCAGGTTGTCGCTGTACTTATCCCAGCCGACGGTGACGCCCAGCGCGTTCTTAAGGATCCGGAAGGTGTCCTGGATCCGCAGACCTGAGCGGTCCCGCTGCAGGCTGGACTGCCCCAGCGTGTAGAAGGAGCCGCCCACACTGCGCCAGCGCACGCCCAGGGTATGCCCGGCCAGGGTCAGGTTCCCCCGGACCTGCTGGGCCACGTTGGTCAACCCGGTCAGGTCGAGCGGGATGAGCGAGGAGTTCAGGATGAAGATGCTCTCGTAGTCCGCGGGGTCGAAATCGATCGGCTCGGTGTCGTTGGCCTCGAAGACCGAGTCGAGCTCGGCCTTGGTCAGCGGCCCACCGCTGATGTCGTTGGCATAGAGGCTGAGCGCGTTGTTGTAGGAGACATTCAGGCGACCGTCCAGGGCGTTCCAGGTCAGGTCGATCCCCAGCACCAGGTTATCCTTGGGCTGCGGATTGGCCGAGACCGAGGCGAAGCCCGCCTCCGAGGTAGCCGAGAAGGTCCGCAGGGGGTCGATGCTGTCCACCGTGTCCCGCACCTTGAGCAGGGTGATCCCGAAGGTCCAGGGGTCCCCGTTTCCGAAATAGGGTCGGATGGCCAGCAGGTCCTGGGCATAGGCCCCCCGCCGGAAGACCCGGGTCGGATCGTCGGAGAAGAGCTGACCCTCGACCGACCGCCGGCTCTGGCCGCTGACCACGGTCAGGTTGGCCACCCCCGCCCGCAGGTCGACCGCCCAGCCGCGTACCCGCTTCCCCCACAGGATGAGTTCCTGGACGTTCGTGGAGACGTCCCCGACACTCAAGGTCAGCCAGTTACTGCGCAGGGCGAAGCGGAAGCGGTTGACCGGCTGGATGTTGTGGGATTCGTAGCTGCTTACGTGGGTATGGCCGGTCCAGCGCCAGGAACCGCCCAGCCGGCCGTTCAGATTGACCCAGGCCTTGGTCGCGGCCGGCGCCTGGCGCCGGAACTCGGCGCCATCGCCACCCATGCTGAGACTCTGGGCCTCCACCCGCACGTCTCCCCGCAGACGCATGAAGGCGGGCATCCCGCCACCGGCTTCGGCGGCCGGGGCGGCCGGCATCTCGGTCGGACTCACTCCTTCGGGAGGCGGACCGGTGATGAAGGACCAGGTCAGGGTCGACAGGGCGGCCCCGGAAGCGTCCTTCATGG
>CAYUVJ010000158.1:0-5848 GCA_964447955.1 uncultured Gemmatimonadota bacterium | reverse complement strand
TGTCCCATTCGATCTCGCTGCCGGTCACCATCCAGCGCTTACCCAGCAACCGCCGACAGGTCTCTTTGACGACGGCGAAGGCCTCGGGGAGCAGGTCGTCGGTCGTCTCCCCCTGCCGCAGCCGCTCCTGGAACTCGGGGGTCTTCCCCTGCAGCTGATCGTCGGAAAGCGCCTGGTACTCATCAGCCAGCTCGTTGATGCGACGCACCAGTGGGCGCAGGCGTTTGGTCTCCCGCTCGTGCTTGGTCCCGAACAGTCGCTTGTAGATCCCTTCGAACGGCACGGAGCAACCCCCTCTGGACCGCCGAACGGGCCCCTCACCCGGTCACGGTCCGACAGATATAGAACGGACGGACTAAGACACCCTTCCCCAGGATCGACCGCTCAGCGGCCGACCCGCAGCCGGTCCCCGAGTTCCCCGGGGAGCCCGGCGTCCAGGATAGCGCGCCGTGCCCCCTCGATGTCATAGACGGTCCGCATCGGCGTGAAGACGCGGGTCTCGACGTCGAGCAGACCCCAGGCCGCCCGCGGGTCGCCGTCCCGGGGCTGGCCCACACTCCCCGGGTTGAGGAGGGCCGGTCCCTCCCCCAGGTCGACCCCCTCACCCGGCCGGGGGGGCTCCAGCGGACGTCCCTGGACATACCATCCCTGGACGTGACTGTGTCCGACGGCCAGCAGTCCCTCGGCGACAACGGCCAGGGCCTGGTCGGCCTCGTGACGATAGAAGATGTAGTGGAACGCCTCCGGTTCGACCGGGCTACCGTGGGAGAGGAAGAGGCCTTCCTGGCGGTCGGTATAGGGGAGTGCGCCGAGCCAGCCGAGATCCTCCGATGAGAGGTGTTCAGCCGTCCAGACGAGCGCCCGCCAGGCGTTGGAATTGAACCGTTCCTGTTCACTCACAGTGCCGACCTGCTCGTCGTGGTTGCCCCTCACGACAGTACGGCAGTGTTCCCGGGCCCAGGCGATGCAGTCCCCCGGGTCGGCCCCATAGCCGACGACATCCCCCAGGCAGAGGATGGCATCGGGAGAGGTCTCCTCGATCCGGGCCGCCACCGCTTCGAGGGCGTGACGGTTCCCGTGCAGGTCACTGATCAGTGCCAGGCGCATGGTCGGGTGATCCCATCTCCTTCCAGACCGCGTCCAGGATACCGTTCACGAACCGCTTGGCATCCGACGATGAATACTTCTTGGCCAGTTCGATCGACTCGTTGATGCAGACCTTGCCGGGCACATCGGGGAACCAGAGGAGTTCGCACAGCCCGATCCGGAGGATGAGCTTGTCGATCAGCGCGATCCGGCTCAGATCCCAGTTGGCCGCCCGTTCGGCGATCCTCCGGTCGAGCTCGGCCTGCTCGGCCACCACCCGGGAGGATAGACGCTCGACGTACTCCTTGAGTTCGCCCTCCTCTTGCCCGCTCAACCGATCGGCCACGACCTCGGCCACCGGATAGCCGTTGAGTTCGTGGGCGTAGAGCACCTGGAGGACGATCTCCCGGGCCTGGCGGCGACGTCCCATCCTCAGCCGTTCCCTCGCCGCAGTTCCTGCATCAGACCGACCGTCTCCAGACAGGCCCGGGCCGCCTCCCGTCCCCGGTGTCGGTCGCCCGGCTCCTTGCCCCCACCGCGGTCGGGCCGCAGGCCGGCCCGGACCAGAGCCTGTTCGGGAGACTCGACGGTCAGCACACCGATCCCGATGGCCACGCCGGTCTCCATGGCCAACCGGACGAGCCCGCCGATCGTCTCGCGGCCCACGTGTTCATGATGGCTCGTCTCGCCTCGGATGACGCAACCCAGGGCGACGATGCCGTCCACCCTCCCCTGCCGGATCAGCTCGGCTGCGACCACCGGGAGTTCCAGAGCTCCCGGGACCCGGACCACCGGGATGGTCTGCGGATCGAGACCGGCCTGGTCGAGGACCTCGTGGGCACCGGCCAGCAGACCTTCGACGACCGCTTCGTTGAAGCGGCTCACCAGCACCGTAATGCGCGGCCGGGAGGGACTGTTCACGAGGTGGTCTCCTCCTGGGAGGGGCTCAAGAGGTGTCCCAGTTTGTCCCGCTTGGTCTGCAGATACCGGGCGTTGGACTCGTTGGGCGGCACCACCAGCGGGAGACGTTCGGTGACCTCCAGCCCGTGTCCGGCCAGACCGACCACCTTCTTGGGGTTGTTGGTCAGCAGACGGATCTTACGTACACCCAGGTCCCAGAGGATCTGGGCCCCCACCCCGTAATCCCGCAGGTCGGCGTCGAACCCGAGGTCCTCGTTGGCCTGGACCGTGTCGCGTCCCCGGTCCTGCAGGGCATAGGCCCGTATCTTGTTGGCCAACCCGATCCCGCGTCCCTCCTGGCGCATGTAGATGAGCACCCCCCGCCCCTCGTCCTCGATCTGGTGCAGGGCCTTCTCGAGCTGGTCACCGCAGTCGCAGCGCAGACTGTGGAAGAGGTCACCGGTCAGGCACTGGCTGTGGGCCCGCACCAGGACCGGCTCCCCGTCGGCCACATCCCCCTTCACGATGGCCAGGTGATGGTGTTCATCCACCCGACTCTTGTAGAGATGCAGTTGGAAGTCCCCGAATCGGGTCGGGAACCGGGTCTCCACCACCTTGGTCACCAGGAATTCGATCCGGCGGCGGAAGGCGATCAAATCCTTGATCGTCACGACCCGCAGGTCGAACCGGACGGCCATCTCGAGGAGTTCGGGGACCCGGGCCATCGTCCCGTCGGTACTCATGATCTCACAGAGCACACCTGCCGGGGCGAGTCCGGCGAGCCGGGCCAGGTCGACGGAGGCTTCCGTGTGGCCCGCCCGGGTGAGGACGCCGCCGCGTTCGCTGCGCAGGGGGAAGACGTGTCCCGGCCGGGCCAGGTCGCTGGGCCGGGTGGCCGGATCGATCAGGACCCGCACCGTCTGAGACCGGTCATGGGCGCTGATGCCGGTGGTCGTCCCGCTGACCGCATCCACCGAGACGGTGAACGCAGTGCTGAGCTTGGCGGTGTTGTTGGTGACCATCGAGTGGATGTCGAGGTCCTCGAGCCGCTCGGAGGTCAGGGCGACACAGATGAGTCCGCGGCCGTGGGTGGCCATGAAGTTGATCGTCTCGGGCGTGACCAGGTCGGCGGCCATGATCAGGTCGCCCTCGTTCTCCCGATCCTCGTCGTCCACCACGATGACCATACGGCCCCGCCGTATCTCCCGGATGGCCTCCTCGATGGAGGCGAAGCCCTCGGCCGGTCCCGGCAGGCCCGGGTCGTGCGGGTCGGGTCCGCCCTGCCCCAACGGACCGCTCATGACGCCGCTCCCTCGCTCTGACCGGCGGCGGTCCGCAGCATCTCCATGAACGGACGCAGCTGCTCGGCCACATACTTGGCGATCATGTCGGCTTCGAGGTTGGCCCGGCCACCCACCTTGAGCTCTCCCAGGGTTGTGACCTCCAGGGTGTGGGGGATGAGGGCTACCGAGAAGGCCTGGTCGGCCACCGCGACCACCGTCAGGCTGACTCCCTGGACCCCGATCGAGCCCTTGGGCGCCAGGTAGCGGCGCAGCCCCTCGGGGAGGCTGTACCAGTGGATCACCTCGTCGTCACCCGGGGAACGGGCCGGGAATTCCTCCGGCGGACCGTCCAGCCGGATCCCCACCCCGTCGATGTGCCCGAAGACGAGGTGCCCGCTCAGCCGGGTCTGCAGACTGAGCGACCGTTCCAGGTTCACCCCGTCGCCGACCTTGAGGTCGCCCAGGGTGGTCAACCGGAGCGTCTCCGGGATGGCTTCGACCGAGAAGGTCTGGGGGTCATGGTCGACCACGGTGAGACAGACCCCCTGGGTTGAGATGGAGTCTCCCATACCCAGCTCCGGGGCGATCTTCTCCGAGCGGATGGTGAGGCGCTGGGCCCCGGCCACCGGTTCGATGGCGACCACCGTGCCGACCGCTTCCACGATACCACTGAACATCGTTCGAGGTCCCTTCAAGCAGGTCCGGGCGGGAGGGCGCTGACGAGCAGGTCGCCCCCGACCTGGACGGTTTGGAGTCCTCCCAGCCGGAGGGGCGGTTCCAGGGGATCGACCAACACGCCGCCGCCGGCACCCAGCACACGGGGAGCCATCAAGAAGTGCCAGAGATCGACCAGGTCGGCCCGGGCCAGAGCGGCGACCAGATGCGGACCCCCTTCCACCAATATGCTGTCGAATCCGTCTGCGGCCAGCACTCTCAGCATCGCCAGCGGGTCGATTCCGCCGTGCGGACCGGCGGCAACAGCCAGCAGGCCGGCTCCGGCCTCTTCGAGCCGACGGGCCCGGTCGGTCCGGGCGGCCTCGGGAGAGGTGATCACCCGCACCGGTCCCCCGGGACTGTGGAGCAACCGCGCGCCAGGCGGGGTGCGCAGACGGGCGTCGACCACGATCCGGGCCGGCTGACGGCCCAGTAGACCCCCGTCGGCCGAACGGGCGTTCAGCAGAGGGTCGTCGGCCAGCAGGGTGCCGCTCCCGACCAGCACGGCGGCGAACTCGCTGCGCCGGCGATGGGTCCAGAGGGCAGCCTCGGGACCGGTGATGGCCAGCTGGACCGAACCGGGAAGGGCCGTGCGACCGTCCAGGGTCCGGGCCGTCTTAACCACCACAGCCGCCCGTCCCATCCGGTTGGCCAGGAAATGGCGCCGGTTCAGTTCGGTGGCCACTTCGGCCAGCAGACCGCTGGAGACCTCGATCCCATGGGAACACAGGCGCTCGAAGCCCCGTCCCCCCACCCGTCGGTGGGGATCGGTGACCGCCGCCACCACCCGCCTGATCCCAGCCGCCAGGATGGCTTCACTGCAGGGGGGGGTGCGGCCGTGGTGATCGCACGGTTCGAGGGTCACATAGAGGGTCGCTCCACGGGCGGCCGGGCCCGCCTGACGCAGGGCGACGACTTCGGCGTGCGCAGTCCCGGGGCGTTCGTGCCAACCCTCCCCCACGATGCGACCCTCATCCACCACGACGGCGCCGACGGCGGGATTGGGAGGAGCGGTCCATCTGCCGCGGGTGGCCAGTTCCAGCGCCCGCAGCATGAAGCGCCGGTCGGCTTCCGGGGAAGGCGTTGTCGAGGAGCGTTCATCCACCATCGGGGGGGACCCGGTCGCGGGAGCGGGTCCGGACCTCCTCTCAGGCGTAGAGCCCGCGCATCCGGTGGACGTCCAGGACCCGCTTGATGGCGACCATGTAGGCCGCGATCCGCAGGCTGACCCCACTCTGGCCGGCCATTTCCCAGACGTCGTCGAAGGCATTGATCATGATCCGTTCCAGCCGCTCGTTGACCTCGCCTTCGTTCCAGAACCAGCCCAGCCGGTCCTGCACCCATTCGAAGTAACTGACCGTCACCCCGCCGGCGTTGCACAGGATGTCGGGAATGATCGTGATGCCCTTGGCCGCCAGGATGGCGTCGGCCTCGGCGTCGACCGGTCCGTTGGCCCCTTCGGCCACGATCCGGGCCTTCACCCGGTCGGCGTTGGCAGGCGTGATGACGTTGTCGAGGGCAGCCGGGACCAGGATGTCGCAATCGACCTCCAGCACCTCGGCCGGTTCACAGACCCGCCCCCCCTCGAAACCGGCCACGGTCTTGGCGTCGGCCACATGGTTCATCAGGGCGGGGAAGTCGAGCCCGTCCGGGTTGAGGATGCCGCCGTTCACGTCGGAGACGGCCACGATGGTGGCCCCGGACTCGTGCAGCAGCCGGGCGGCCACCCCGCCGACGTTCCCGAAGCCCTGGACCGAGACCCGGGCCCCTTCCAGCGGCAGTTCGAGCCGGGCAGCGGCCTCGCGGGTGCAGAAGAGCACTCCCCGACCGGTGGCTTCCCGGCGCCCCAGCGAGCCACCCAACTC
>CAYUVJ010000157.1:0-5883 GCA_964447955.1 uncultured Gemmatimonadota bacterium | reverse complement strand
CGCGGCCGGCCCCCCGGGCCCGGTCTACGCCGCCGCCTGGAGCCCGGCCGCCGCCCGGGTGCGGGTACGGGTGGGCGAGGCCACCATCAGCGAACTGATGTGGAAGGGGCGCTGGGGCTACGACAGCGGCGGGATCCACTGGGATCTGCACGAACTGGGCCAGCTGCTCTGCACCGGGCAGGCCCTGGACGGCGGAGCGGGGAGGGGACGGTGAACGGGAACGGGGAGAGGGCCGGGCGGGACGAACGATCCGAACAGGAGGCCGCCCGGGAGCCGAGCCGGGACCTGCTCCACCCCCTGCGGCGCCTGCAGCGCCGGGACAAGTGGTATCTGGGGGGGGGCGACCGGCTGATCTGGGCCCCCCCCTTCCCGGAATGGCTCGACCATCCGGGCCTGTGGGACGAACTGCACTACTTCGATCACCCCCTCTTCCCCGGTTTCACCTGGACCCTGCTCGGCGAGAAGGGTCAGGTCTATGCCCTGCGCCGCAGCCGCTGGGAGTGGTCGCCCGCCGGGGTGGTCGCCGTCCTGCGGCCCGACCTCTTCCCCCTGCACGGCACCCCCCCGCTGGACGGGCGTCCCGACGGGGCCCCTGGAGAGGTGACGGTGCGCGAGGTGCTGGCCCTCGATCCGGCCGACCGGCTGGCCTGCGAGATCACCGTCGACGGAGACGCGGCCGCCTGGGAGGGGGGGCTCCACCTGGTGGCCTGGACCGCCCAGCCCGACACCGGGGGGCTCTACGTGCTGGGCGACGGCCGGGAGACCCGCTCCGGGGACTTCGCCGCCGGCCCGGGCGGGGTGGTCTGGACCCGCACCCTGCTCCCCGAACGTGGGGCGCCGCTGGAACTGCGCTGCCGCCTGCGGTTCGACCTCGAAGCCGGATCGTGGGCGGTCCAACTGAGTGAGGGGCGGCGGCTCCAACCCCACTGGGGACTCACCCCCTGGGCCGGCCCCTGGACCGAACCCGCCCTCCCCGGCACCGTCCGGCAGACGGGCAACAGCCCCTATGGGATCCTCTACGCCGCCCTGCACACGCGGCTGGAGGCCGGGGCCGATGGGCGCGACCGGGTGACCGTCCTCTTCGAGGTGCTGGGCGAGACCGGGACCGAGGCGGTGCCCACCGAGCGGGTGGACGCCTCGGCCGAGACGGTCCACAGCCTGCCGTCGGCCGATCCCGAACCAGGCGGTGAGGACCCCCAACCGGGCCCGGCGGCGACCGAGAGCGTCCCGGCGACCGGCGAGGTCCCCAGCCCCCTGCTGCGGCGGAGCACCCGGGCGTGGGCCCGGGCCCTGGCCGGGGTGCCCGAACTGCGCAGTTCCGACCCCTATCTGGAGGGAGCCTGGTGGCATCGCTGGTATGCCCTCCGGCTGCTGGAAGGCCGGGGGGGACACGGACGGCAGACCCACCCGGCGATGGCCGAGGGGATCGCCGGATTCCGGATTCCCATCAGCTACAGCGGGCACGCCCTGATGCGGGACCTGCGCTGGCGCCACGACCCGTCGGTCGCCCGGGGGACCCTGCTGACCTTCCTGGCCAATCAGCGTGAGGACGGCGCGCTCCCCGGCCGGATCTACCATCACACCGACCGCCGGACCGACTTCTACCACGCCGACTGGGGTGGGGCGCTCATGGCCCTCGAGGAGGTCCACCCCGACGAGCGCTTCCGGGAGCGGGTCTACGCTCCCCTGAGCCGCTACGCCGCCTGGCTCGATGACGACCGGGACGCCGAGGGGAGCGGTCTCTACGACGTGCGCTCCCATTTCGAGACCGGTCAGGAGTACATGAGCCGCTACATGGCCGTCTCCAGCGAAGCGGACACGGTGGGGTGGGTGGACAACCTGCAGCTCAAGGGAGTGGACGCCACCGTGTACGCCTACCGGCTCAAACGGGCCCTGGCCTGGTGCGCCCGCAGCCTGGGCCGGGACCAGGAGGGGGCCGACTGGGACGCGCAGGCGGAGCGGACCGCCGCGGCCGTGCGGGAGGGGATGTGGGACCCCGAAGCCGGCTGGTTCAGCGACGTCGATCCGCGTACCGGGGCCCGCACCGGGGTCAAGGCCGCGGTCGGCTTCTACCCCTTCCTGACCGACCTGGCCACCCGTGACCACCTGAGGGTCCTCTGGGAACACCTGCTCGACCCTGAACGCTTCTGGACCCCCTGGCCGGTGCCGGCCACCAGCGCCGACGACCGCTGGTTCGATCCGGACGGCCGCTGGAAGGGCAAACGGATGAGCTGTCCCTGGAACGGCCGGGTCTGGCCGATGACCAACAGCCACGTGCTGGAGGGCCTGGCCCGGGCCGCCCGGAACCTCGACCCCGAACTGGGCCGGCCGGCCGCCCACCTGCTGAACCGGTTCGTCCGGATGCTCTTCACCGACGGAGACCCGCGTCGGCCGAACAGTCACGAGCACTATCACCCCTACACCGGCCGGGCCAGCCACTTCCGCGGTATCGACGACTACGTCCACTGCTGGCTCCCCGACCTCATCCTGCGCCTGGGGGTGGGGCTCCACCCGGTCCGCCCGTGGGAGGAGCGCGGTCCGTCCGCCGACCTGGTGGTCCACCCCCTGGAGACCGGGATCGAGCAGATAGCGTGCCGCGACATCCCCTGGCGGGGCCATCGGCTCGACGTCGAGATCGAACGGGAGCGGGTTCAGGTGAGCATGGACGGCCGGCCCTACGCCGAAGGTGCCCGGGAACGTCCGCTGCGCATCCCGGTGGAAGAGGGATGATCCGGCTGGCCGTACCTGTCCCCCGCGGCCGGCTGACCTCCTTGAGCGAGCCGGAACGGCAGGCCCTCGGCTGGGCCATGGACCATCCCGGCTTCTCGGTCCGCACCGTCGAGCCGGGGGGATTGGACGGGGTCGAGGCCGAGATCGTCTGGTGGCATGCCGCCCGGCCGGGCGAGCCCGCCCCGGCCCTGCTCAAGGCCCTGGCCGGGTGCCGGGCAGCGGGAGTGCCCCTGCTGCTGACCGGCCTGGCCCTCAAGGCGCTGCCGGCCCTGGGTCTGGAGGAGCGTCCCCCCCGCAGTGTGGAGGGCACTCCCTGGGCCGGCGGGGTGGGGGAACACGAACTGCGCGGGTACATGACCTACGCCGGGCACCCCACCTTCGCCGCCTTCGGCACCGGTGCCTACACCTGGGCACCGGCCGCCGGGGTGCCGGTCTGGGACAGCTGGTACCACCGCGACGGCGACCGCCCCCGCGGCCGCATCATCGCTGTGGAGCGCCGCTACATCGCCTTCGACCCGGCCGTGGTCACCGCCCTCCACTATCCCGGTGGGGCGGGGGGGGCGGTCGGAGCCCTGGGCGCCCACCTCCCCTTCCACGACCGGCGCAACCCCTTCCGGGGCCACCTGGAGCGACTGGTGGAGGCCTGGATCCACTGGCTCGCCGGCCGCGACCCGGCGGCCGCCCCGGGGGCCTTCGTCTTCACCGGCTGGTCCCGTGAACAGCGGGACCTGGCCTGGCCGCTCCCCGGCCCCGGGGTGCGGGCCGAGGAGCCCGACCCCGCCTGGGTCCCGGTGGCCGCCGACCCCATCCTGGCCCCGGTCGCCCCGGATGAGGTCGCCGCCGTCTGGTCCTCCCCGGCCCCCGAGGGGCATGGCCAGGAAGTCACCGCCGTTTCCGACTTCTTCCTCGACCAGGCAGGCGCGCGGCACTTCCTGCTGGCCCGGGCCCGGTCGGGGCTGGACGAAGCCTGGACCGGTGGCGTGCGTCTCTTCCGGCGGGTCCGGCTGGTCTGGGAACCCGATGGAGGGGAGCCGGTGGCGCTCGACGAGCCCGGTGAGGGGACGGAGGTCACGGTCGTCGCCCGCCCCGATGGGCTGCGCCGGGAGATCGCCGTGCCCGGCGGTCCGCGGGTGCGCTGGCTGGCGGCCGCTCACCCCGAGGGACCCGGAGGGCTCCTGGCGGCCGCCCTCGAGACCGGGGAGGCCGGCCGGCTGCGGCTGGAGGTCACCGCCGACCTGCGCCTGATGTGGCCTTACCCGGCCGGACTGCTCGACCCGCTGCGGGTGGCGGATGCCCTCCCGGGACTGGCGGTGGTGACCGCTCAGGACCCGCAGGTGACCGGCGGACTGGGGCTGGTCGGACCCGCTGGAGCGGGGATGTGGGCATGGACCCCGGAACCCGGACCCGACCCCTCGGGCGACCCTGAGGCCGCGGCGGTGCGGCTGACCGGCCGGGTGAGGGTACCGGCCGGAGGAGGGGGTGTGGTGCTGGCCTGGGCGGTCGATCGGCAGGGGACCCCGGCGGCGGCCCGGACCCTGCGGCGGCTCCTGGAGGAACGGAGCGCGCTCTTCGAAAGGCTGCGTCTGCTGGCCGGTCGCCGGGCCCGCGCCCGGGTCCGTCTGCAGACCCCGGGCCGGGCGCTGGGCGAGGACTTCGAACGGGCGGCCGACTTCCTGGACCCCTTCCGGCTGACCGTGGAGGGCCTGGGCACCTCGCAGTTGGCCGGGTTCGCCGCCACCGGCGAGGGCTGGCTCTCGGGGCGCCCGGGCTACGCCTGGTTCTTCGGCCGGGACGGAGTATTCACCGCGCTGGGTCTGCTGGCCCTGGGCCGCCACGAGGCGGCCCGGGAGGTGCTCGACTTCCTGGTTGCCCAGCAGGAGTGGACGGGCAAGGTCCCGCACGAGGTCTCCCTGTCGGGAGCGGTCCACTACGACGCCGCCGACAGCACCCCCCTCTGGCTGGTCCTGCTGGGGGCCTGGTACCGGGCTACCGGCGACCGTCGGGGACTGGCCGACCTCTGGCCGGCCGCCCGGCGGGCGCTGGCCTTCTGCCGTCGCACCGACCGGGACGGCGACGGGCTGATCGAGAACACCGGGGTGGGACATGGCTGGATCGAGGGGGGCCGGCTGCACGGCGCCCATGTCAGCAGCTACCTGGCCGGGGTTTGGGGCGCCGCCCTGGACGCCGCTGCGGACGGTGCCGAGGCGTTGGGGGAGGGGGCCGAGGCCGAACGCTGCCGGGCCGAGGCGGCCCGGGCGCGGCAGACCCTCGAACAGTCCTTCTGGGTCCCATCCGGGCAGGGGGGAGGGCACTACGGACTGGGACTGCTGCGCGACCGCACGCTCCGAGGTGACCTCACCGTCATGCCGACCGTCCCCATCCTGCTGGGCCAGACCGACCCCGAGCGCAGCCGCTCCCACCTGGTCCAACTGGCCGGGGAGGCCTTCTCTGCCGACTGGGGGGTGCGCATGGTCGGACGCCAGCACCCGCTATTCAGCCCCACCGGGTACCACTACGGCGCCATCTGGCCCCTCTTCACCGGCTGGACCGCTCAGGCCGAATACGCCGTCCACCGCAGCGAGGCGGCCCTGGGCCATGTCCGGGCCACCCTGACCGGCGTGCGCGACCCCTCGCCGGGCTGCCTGGAGGAAGTGCTCGACGGGCTCCGCTACGTCCCGACCGGCGTCTGTCCCCACCAGGCCTGGTCACACGCCCCGACCCTGCAGGCGGTGGTCGAGGGTC
The DNA here is from genome assembly GCA_964447955.1 of uncultured Gemmatimonadota bacterium. Classification (GTDB taxonomy): domain Bacteria; phylum Blakebacterota; class Blakebacteria; order Blakebacterales; family CAYUVJ01; genus CAYUVJ01. Next base: position 411 of record CAYUVJ010000157.1, on the reverse strand, counting down.
TGGTCGGCTGGCAGCCCGACCTGCGGGCGGGACGGCGGAGCCGGCTCGCCCCCCACCTGCCTGAGGACTGGGAGCGCTTCCGGGTCGAGGGACTGCGGGCCGGCGAACGCCGACTCTCCCTGGAACTGGAGGGCACCCCGGGCGACCGGGTCTGGACGCTCCGACTGGAGGGGGACAAAGGGGTGGAGTTCCCGCTCCGGTTCGAACCGGCCCTGCCCCCCGAGGCCCGCGTCGAAGGGGTCCAGGTGGACGGCGGGCACGTCCGGGCGCGCACCGGAGAGGAACGGGACGACCGCCACCTGAGTCTCGATATTGCCCTGGCCCCGGGGCGGGGGGTGCGGATCTGCGTCCGCTACACCTTCGATGTGGCGGTGGTCCTGCCCGAGCCCGAACTGCGGCCGGGGGGCTGTT
>CAYUVJ010000156.1:0-5886 GCA_964447955.1 uncultured Gemmatimonadota bacterium | reverse complement strand
CAGCTGCCGCCCCGTCTGGAGCGCATCGGCCTCATCCCCGCACCCCTGACCTTTGCTCAAGCGACGGTGGATGGCGAAGATCGTCCCGATACTGACGTTGGCGTCGATATTGGAGGAGCCGTCAAGAGGATCGAAGAGGACGACGTAGTTGGCCTGCGGGCGCTTGGAATGGACCGGGATGATGTCGGCGTCCTCCTCGGTCGCGATGGCACAGACATGGCCGCCCCGTCGCAGGATGTTGACCATCGTATCGCGGGCCAGCACATCCAGCTTGAGCACATCCTCCCCCTGCACGTTGACCACTCCGGCCCGTCCCAGGATATCGGCCAGACCCGCCTTGTTGACCTCACGGGAGATGATCTTGCCGGCCAGGGCGATGTCGTTGAGCAGTTCCGAGAACTCTCCGGAAGCACCGGGGAAGGATCGCTGGCGCTCGTAGATATGACTCTCGATGGTGATGATGCGCTCGAGCATGGTCCGGGTCTCCTAGTAATCGATCTCGTGGTGCTTCATTCGGGAGTAGAGCCGGCGGCGCGACATCTTGAGCAGCTGGGCCGCCTCGGTCTTGTTGCCCTCGGACCGGCGCAGGGCCTCCAGGATGTGCTGGCGTTCCAGATCCTCCAGGTCGATGCCGCTCTCGGGGATGGTAACATCCCCCGGGATGGAGCGGCCACCTCCCCGACCCGGAGGCGCTCCCGGCACACCGGATGCACTCGGCATGGCCAGATGCTCGGGACCGATGGGATTGCCCGACCCTGACAGGATGGTCGACCGTTCGATGACGTTCTCGAGTTCCCGTACGTTTCCAGGCCAAGGGTAAGTGTCCAGGACCGCGATCGCCTCCGGTGTCAGTTCACGGCCCGGACCGTACCGTTCGAGGAAATGACGGGCCAGCAGAGCGATGTCTTCCCGGCGTTCACGCAGGGGCGGCAGGTGTATGGGGAAGACGTTGAGCCGATAGAAGAGATCTTCCCGGAAACCGCCTTCGGCGACCGCTCCTCCCAGATCACGGTTGGTCGCCGCTATGACCCGGACATCCACCTGAACCGTACCGGCCCCGCCGAGGCGCTCCACTACCCGTTCCTGCAGCACCCGCAGAAGTTTCACCTGGGCCTGAAGCGACATCTCCGCTACTTCGTCCAGGAACACCGTTCCCTTCCGGGCCAGTTCGAAACGGCCCAGCCTCCGTCCGTCGGCACCGGTGAAGGCGCCCTTCTCATGTCCGAAGAGTTCGGCTTCCAGCAGGGTCTCCGGGATGGCGGCACAGTTGACCGCCACCAGTGGGCCGTCTGCCCGGGGGCTGGCCGCATGGATGGCCCGGGCTACCAGTTCCTTACCGGTCCCTGACTCTCCGGACAGCAGTACCGTGGCCTCCTGAGGAGCGACCTTGGCGACCAGGTCCAGGACGCTGCGCATGGCCTGGGAGGTGCCCACGAGTCCCGACACCTCACCGGCGACCTGACGCCGCAACTGGCGGTTCTCCAACCGCAGGCGTTCCTGCTCGGTCACACGATCGACCATGATCAGCAGTTCATCCATCTCGAAGGGCTTGATGAGGTAGTCATAGGCTCCGGACTTCATGGCCTGCACCGCTGTCTGGGCCGAGGCGTAAGCGGTCATGAGCACCACCTCGGTCCCCGGAGCGACCTTCCGGGCTTCCCGGAGCAGATCGAGGCCGTCCATGCCGGGCATCCGCAGGTCGGTCAGGAGCAGGTCGAAGGTCCCGCGGGACAGCTGCTCGAGAGCCGAGGAGCCGTCACAAGCGGTCACCACCTCGTGTCCATGGTCCTCCAGTTCCCGACGGATCAGGGTCGCCATGCGGACCTCGTCATCCACTACCAGGATCCGTGCCATCTCAACCGACCTCCTCGGATTCGTCGTCCGACCGGCGCGGCGGAAGCTCGATCCAGACCTCCGCCCCACCCCCGGGCGCCTCACCCACGGCCGCGGAGCCACCATGGGCCCGGGCGATCCGGCCGACGATGTGCAGGCCCAGTCCGTTCCCCTCCTCGCGGGTCGTGAAGAAAGGTTCGAAGATCCGCTGGCGCAGACGTTCGGGGATGCCGGGACCCGTATCGCGTATCCCGATCCGCAGCCCGTCACCCCCTGCCCTGCCCCGCCGCGGGTCTGAGCGCCGGGCGAAGAGGGTCAGGGTGCCGCTGGTCCCCATGGCCTCCGCCGCGTTGGCGCCCAGGTTGAGCAGGGCCTGGCGGAGCTGCTCGGGATCGGCCACCAGCGGGGGCAGGTCGTCGTCCATCTCGGTCTCCATGCGGATGCCCTCGGGCAGTCCCATCCGGCTGAGGGCAGTCACCGTACTGGCGACCAGATCTGCCAACACGATCGGACGCCGCTGTGTCCTATCGTCCCGGGTATAGGTCAGGTAGCGCTCGGTCAGGGACTGCAGCCGGACCGTCTCTTCCCCGATATAGGCCACCATCTCCGCGAGTTCGGGATCGATGTCCCGACGGCCGCCCCCCTGGGCCTCGAGCCAGCGGCCCAGACGCTGGGCAGAGTACTTGATGATCCCCACCGGATTGCGGATCTCATGCGCCACCTGGCTGGCCAGGCGCCCCAGCGCCGTCATCCGGTCCTCCCGCTCCAGCGCCGCCTGGGCCCGGTCGATCCGTCGTTGGAGCCCCAGCCAGGTGGCCATGAGCAGCAGGAGCAGCAGCGCAGCCAGCAGTGTGCCGGTGTACATGGTGCGCCGCAGCAGACCCAGCATGACGAAGAAGTCGGGACTGGCCTCGACCACCAGCAGGGCGACCGGCTCGTCCCCCAGCAGGCTGTAGACCGGGGTGAAGCTGCTCTTGAGATAGACTCCTCCCCCGCCCCGGCCGACCCGGACGGTGGCCGATACCGACGAGGTACGCCCCTCTACCGCTTCCAGGATGGCCGTGGACTGCACCTCCAGCCAGGGGTAGGGATTACCGGGCGTGTAGAGCTGAGCGCTCGAAGAGTAACAGACGATGTAGTCCATCGGGTCGAGCAGCAGGATGGCGTCCAGGTCGTTGTTCTCCTGGATACGCCTCAGGACCGGGTCGATCCATTCGAGTTCCGAGACCCGGAAGCCCTCACCGTCGCTGTAGAGGGCGGTCCCGTCGATCAGTTCGGTCTCCACCAGCAGGCTGGCGATGGTGCGCAACCGGGAGCCCAGGTCGTCGTCCAGGGCCGAACGGATGCGACCGTAGACCCAGCGGTTGCCGGCCGCGATGATGGTCAGCACGCCGAGCACCAGCAGCAGGGGGGGCAGGAGGCGCCCGCGGGCGGTCCGGGACGTCGGAACGTCCATCTCAGTACCGGGTCCCGCCGCGCCGCGCCGTGCCGGACTTCCGGGCGGCGGTCTTTCCCGGCGCACGCTTCGAGGCCGAGCCCTTCGCCCCTTTCTTCTTCGCCGGCTTCTTCTTCGCCGGCTCACCGTCCGGCCGCAGGGCCAGGGCGAAGACCTCCTCGAGACGGTCCACGTACTCGATGCTGATCTGGTCCCGGATGTGCTTGGGCAGGTCCTCGGTGTCGGAGGAGTTGCGGTAGGGCAGCACGAAGGTGCGGATCCCGGCCCGTACTCCGGCCAGGACCTTCTCCTTGATGCCCCCGACGGGCAGGACATCGCCGGTCAGAGTGATCTCCCCCGTCATAGCCAGATCGTTGCGCACCAGGGAACCGCTCAGCAGGCTGACCAGAGCGGTGGCCATGGTCACCCCGGCCGAGGGACCATCCTTGGGGATGGCTCCGGCCGGCACGTGGATATGCACATCGGTCCGCTCATGGAAATCCGGATCGACGCCCAGCAGTTCGGCGTTGGCCCGGATGAAGGAGAGGGCGGCCATAGCCGACTCTTTCATCACGTCGCCGAGCTGCCCGGTCAGACTCAGTCCCTTCCCCCCTTTCATCCGCACCGCCTCGATGAACAGTATCTCACCCCCCGCCGCCGTCCAGGCAAGCCCGGTGGCCACTCCCGGACGGGCACAGCGACGGGCGACCTCGGGATAGAAACGGGGTGCCCCCAGGTAGTCGTCCACATCCTCCTCGCCCACCTGAAAAGGCCCCTGTTCCCCTTCGGCCACCCGGCGGGCGACCTTGCGGGCGGTGGTGGCGATCTGCCGCTCCAGATTGCGCAGACCGGCCTCCTTGGTATAGCGGCTGATCATCACCCGTATGGCCTCGTCGGAGAAGAGCAGGTCCCCTTCGCCCAGGCCGTGCGCGGTGATCTGGCGGGGCACCAGGAAACGGCGGGCGATATGCAGCTTCTCCTCTTCGCTGTAACCGGAGAGCTGGATGATCTCCATGCGGTCCCGCAGCGGCCCCGGCACCGGTTCGAGCAGGTTGGCCGTTGCGATGAACATCACCTGGCTGAGGTCGTAGTCGAGGTCGAGGTAGTGGTCCCGGAAAGTGTGGTTCTGCTCGGGGTCGAGCACTTCGAGCAGGGCGCTGGACGGGTCGCCGCGGAAATCCATCCCGATCTTGTCCACCTCGTCGAGCATGAAGACCGGGTTGTTCGATCCCGCGTTGCGGATGCTCTGGATGATGCGCCCGGGGAGCGCACCCACATAGGTGCGCCGGTGACCGCGGATCTCGGCCTCGTCCCGTATGCCGCCCAGGCTCATGCGGATGAATCGCCGTCCGGTGGCCCGGGCGATCGACTGGCCCAGGCTGGTCTTGCCCACCCCCGGCGGTCCCACGAAGCAGAGGATGGGACCCTTCATGTCGTCCTTGAGCTTGCGCACCGCCAGATACTCGAGGATCCGTTCCTTGATCTTCTCCAGGTCGTAATGGTCCTCGTCCAGGATGGTGCGGGCGTTGGCGATATCGAGGTCGTCCCCGGTCCCGCTCCGCCAGGGGATGGTCAGCAGCCAGTCGAGGTAGGTGCGTACCACCGAGTACTCGGCCGAGGCGGGGGTGAGTCGACGGAATTTCTTCAGCTCTCCTTCGGCGGCCGCCCGGACCTCGTCGGGCAGGTCGGCTTCGGCCACCTTCTCCTCGAACTCCTGGACCTCGGCCTGCCCCTCGTCCAGATCACCCAGCTCCTCCTGGATGGCCTTGAGCTGCTGCCGCAGGTAGTGCTCCCGCTGGATGCGGCCGACTTCGTCCTGGACCTGATGGTGGATCTTGTGGCTGGCCTCGAAGATCTGGACTTCCCGCTCCAGCAATCCGAGCAGGGCACGCAGCTTGGTCTCCACGTCGGGTTCGGCCAGGATGCCCTGCTTCTCGCTGAGCGGCATACGGAGGGAGCCGGCCACCAGGTAGGCCACCCGGAAGGGATCCTCGATCCCCTCGACGGTGGCCACCAGTTCGTCGGGCAGATAGGGGACGAAAGAGACGATCTGCTGGAAGGCGCCGATGACGGTGCGCCTCAGGGCACTGAGTTCGATGGTCTCCTGATGGGTCTCGGGCTGTGCGCTCACCTTGCCGCGGAAATAGGGATCCTGTTCGACGATGGACTCCAGGTGGATCTTCTGGAAACCCTGGACCAGCAGCCGGACCTTGTTATCCGGTGTCTTGACCATCTTCTGGATGACCGCGGCCGTCCCGGTATCGAAAAGGTCCTGTATCCCCCGCACCCGGTTGCGGCCAGGCCGGATGGCGAACAGACCGATGAGGCGGTCGTCCACGATGGCGTCGTCCACCAGGGCGATGCTCGACTCCTTACCCACCAGCAGGGAGCTGAGGACGCCGGGGTAGACCACCGTGTTGTTCAGGGGGAGGATGCGGACGACCTCGGGAATCTCCCGCTCGATCTCGTCTTCGGGGAAGAGACTGGTCTCCTCAGTCCCTTCCGTGCCGTGGAGGGCGTCGTCTTCCTGAAGGTCCATCCGTTCCGAGCGCACGATGTTGCTCCGGTCAGAGTGGGGCGTGACCGAGACGTTCCGGTCCCGAAATGTACCAGATGGG